>JAGCRJ010000214.1 GCA_017964745.1 Lachnospiraceae bacterium | reverse complement strand
GAGCTTTCGTCACTTGCATTCAGGGGAATGCTCGGCAAAAAGAAATAATGAAAGTTACTCTTGAAAAAGTAAACAGTCCCGAAGAAGAACGGGCGGTAATAAAGGCGGCAGAAGTCACCGAGGAGATCCGTAATGCAATGGATCTCCTCGAAAACAATTGCCGCCGCATTTCGGTTTCGGAACTTTCGGAAGAAAGATCGTCCGGTGAGACAGTGATGCTCGGCACCGATCAGATCTACTACACGGAATCGATTGATAAGAAAACATTTGTCTATACAAAGGATATGTGTTACGGCACCAAGCTGAGGCTGTATGAACTGGAAGAGTCCCTGAGCGCGAATTTCTTCAGGTGTTCCAAATCCCTGATCGTTAATATCCGTAAGATCAGATCCGTAAAGTCGGAGCTGAACGGCAGGATGGTGGCCGAACTTCTCAACGGTGAACAGCTTGTGATATCGAGAAGCTACGTCAAGGACCTCAAGAGAAAGCTGGGTGTATGATGGTAAAATTAAAACTTATATTCAATCAAACACTTATGATATCAAGTGCGATACTCTTCGGACTCGGAATACAGGAACTGATAGAGTATCTTGCCACGGGCGATGCGTATTTTACCTGGCAGTGGTACATACCGCTTTCCATCATCTTCTGCGCATTTGTGTGCTCCGTGCCTTCGCTGATATTCATTGATGATTATTCATCGGGAAAAGTGTATGTTCTTAAGGTTATCATTCACTTCATATGCATATTCGCTGCGGTCAGTCTGTTTGCTTTTCTTTTCGACTGGTTCGACACGCTTACCGGTTATCTGGTAATTGCCGTGATGATAGTGGTCATATACGGATTTACATGGGCCGCAACGTACTGGCTTGCAAAGTCCGATGAAAACAAGATCAACAACGCGCTGGATGACTTAAGGGACGAAGAATAAACACGGGGACGGTTCCTCCGTTCACAGAGTAAAAAGATAAACATAGAGACGGTTCCTTCTTTCACAGGTTTTTGTGAATGAAGGGGCCGTCTTTTTGCATGCATTTTTTTCCGTTCATGCATCTTGGTGATCTCAAAATGCATGTTGGTAGCGTTTCTCTTTTCATATGTTTTGTACCCGTTTATGATGCGCTTGTAAGGAACAGGAAAACAAAACGAAAGGAAAAAACATGAACGCTATAACAGTTAAAAACCTTATCAAGGATTATAAAGAGCACAGAGCGGTGGATGGAATATCGTTCGAAGTCGATGAAGGCGAACTCTTCGCATTCCTCGGAGAAAACGGCGCGGGCAAGTCGACCACGATAAACATCCTGAGCACGATCCTGCAGAAGACATCCGGCGAAGTCAGGGTTTTCGATCACGAGCTCGGCAGAAACGACGATGAGATAAGAGCTTCGATAGGTATCGTATTCCAGAACTCGGTACTCGATAACAAACTCACCGTAAAAGAAAACCTTTATACCAGAGGCGCTTACTACGGATTGACTAAAAAGCAGACCGATGAAAGACTTTCGGAGTTCAGGGATGGATTCGAACTCGATGAGATATGGAACAGAAAATATGAAAACCTCTCGGGCGGACAGAGAAGAAGAGTGGACATAGCAAGGGCACTCATACACGATCCGAAGATCCTCTTTCTCGATGAGCCGACAACAGGTCTTGATCCAAAGTCCCGCAAAATCGTATGGGACCACATCGATTATCTGCGGAGGGAAAAGAAGATGACGATCTTCCTTACGACGCATTACATGGAAGAAACGGCGGATGCGGATAATGTGGTCATCCTTGATAAAGGGAAGGTCATAGCAAAGGGAACTCCTTCACAGCTCAAGACCGAATATGCTTCCTCAAGACTTGTTTGGTATACGAAGGAAGATGAAGAGAACGAAAAGGTTTTGACCGGAATGAATTACACTTACGATTCGGATCACTACAATATCCGTTTCAGGGACAGCATAACGGATCTTCTTTATAACTACCGAAATATGATAACCGATTATGAAGTTATCAAGGGAAGCATGGACGATGTATTTTTGAACCTTACCGGAAGGGAGATGGCAAGCGTATGAGAAAGTTTATGGGATTAACAAAAAGAAATCTTCTGATCTATTTTAAGGATAAAGGGGCGATCATTTTTTCACTTCTTACTTCACTTATAGTTCTTGTTCTTTACCTGCTCTTTTTGAAGGGAACATATCAGGATGCGTTCGATTCCGCACTTGAAGAAGCTCAGGGACTTGCAATGCTCATAAAGAGCGAAGATGTTGATGCATTCATAAATGTCACACTTCTGATCGGAATGATGGGCACCGCACTCATTACCGTTCCTTACTCCTGCCTCACGACGATCGTCAAGGACAGGGAGAATAAGATCGACTATGATATAAGCGCAACTCCCATAAAGAGATGGCAGATCATTCTTTCCTATTTCACATCGGCTGCGATCTCCGCGTGCATCATGACAGGTATTCTTCTTACCGCAGGACTTGTGATCCTTAATATGAACGGAGGACTTCTTCTCGGAGCATCCGATATTCTTAAAGCTTACGGAATGGTCATTCTGGGATCCGTATCCGCTACCGGTTTTTTCATGACCATGATGCCTCTGTTTAAGACCTCCCAGTCATCTAGTGCTTTCTTCGGAATGCTTTCCGCAGCGGCCGGATTTGTGATCGGTGCATATATTCCTATTTCACAGTTTTCCGAGACCGTGCAGACTGTCTGCAATATCTTCCCCGCAACTCACGTGACTGTGGCGATAAGGAATATCCTTATGAGCGGTGTGATGAACAGCTTTGATTCTTCCATAGCGGGTGTAGACGGCGGAATGTTCCTTGAGTCGATCAGAAATGCTTTTTCATTCAATGCAAGGATGTTCGAAAACAACATCGGAATGAAAGGAAGCATCATTTATATCGGTGCATTTACATTGGTCAGCATTGTTGTAATGATCTTCTCATATTCCAAAACCTACAGAAGAAAGTAAGTCATTTGCATAGCTTTTTCAGAATATCAATGTACGCTGAAGTAAAAGCGGAGGGCTTTGTCGAAGCAGGAAGGATATAACCTATTTCCATATAATCATCAACATCAAGGGGCCTGGCGATTATGCCGGGCCCGTTTAATTCTTCGCTGATCACACCGCTGCAGATGGTGTAACCATTAAGACCCACGAGCATATTGAAGAGGGATGCTCTGTCACACACGACGATCTCTTTATCGCAATCGAGGGTGCTGAGTATCTCTTCGGAAAAGTAAAACGAATTATGGCTTCCCTGTTCGTATGAAAGACGGGGGTATGGCTTTAAGTCTTCGGTGGTAAGCTTTTTCTTTTTCGCCAGAGGCGAGGATTTTCCTATGAATACATGGGGCTTTGCAGTAAAGAGCGGTTCGAAGACGAGATTGTTGTCACGGAGCGTTTTGCGGATGACGGTCTCGTTGAAGCTGTTGAGATACAGGATGCCGACCTCACTCTTCATGTGCGCAACGTCTTCGATGATCTCATAGGTCTGCGTTTCCCTCATATGGAATTCATATTTGTCCCCGCCGTAGGTCTTAAGCATCTCAACGAAGGCTTCAACGGCAAAGGAATAGTGCTGCGATGAAACGCTGAATTTGTTTTTTCCGGCCGAGGTGCCGGTGTATCTTTCTTCTATAAGATTGGTCTGGTCGAGGACCTGTCTTGCATATCCGAGGAATTCTTCACCTTCCTTGGTAAGACTTATTCCTTTTTTTCCTCTTTCAAAGATCCTGATCCCGAATTCCTTTTCGAGCTCCTGAATTGATGAAGTGAGGCTGGGCTGGGCGATGAACAGTTTGCCCGCAGCCTCTGTGATATTGCCTGTTTCGGCCACTGTCACGATATATCTGAGCTGTTTTAAAGTCATGGTATTATTCTTCTTTCCTATAGGCTATACTTATAATGTGTAATAGGTATTATTGATAACTATATATCTATTATAGATAAAATCTATGGATAAGTACAGATTATTTGTATTTTACCCGTAAAAGCTGCATCGCTATACTCTTTTTCACAAGGTTCTTACAACTATTTATCGCACACGGAAAGGAAGAAAAAATGAAGACGGCGGTTATCGGATTTCCCAGGATCGGAAAGAACAGAGAACTTAAATTTGCGGCAGAGAAATATTTCAAGGGAGAGTCATCTCTCGGTGCACTTTTTGCGGAGGGTAAGGCCCAGAGAGAATACGGCCTCACCGTACAGAAAAATGCAGGCATAGATTTTATCTCTTCCAACGATTTCTCATTCTATGACGGACTGCTCGATACTGCGGTTCTTTTTAATGTCATTCCCGGGAGATACAGGGAGCTCGGACTCAATCCCACCGATACATATTTTGCAATGGCAAGAGGCTATCAGGGAGAAAAGGGAAACGTCAAGGCACTTGCAATGAAGAAGTGGTTCAACACCAACTATCATTACATCGTTCCCGAGATCGAAGACAATTCGTTCGTCTCTCTTAACAATACGAAGATCTTCGATGAGTATGATGAAGCTCTTTCCATAGGAATAAAGACCAAGCCCGTTATCGCAGGTCCTTTTACATTCCTTAAGCTCGCCAGGTTCACGGGAAATAAGACTGCTGAGGATTTTGCGGATGATCTCGCAAGCGAGTATTCAACACTTGTTGCGGAATTTGAAAACAAGGGTGCCGAGTGGATCCAGTTTGATGAGCCGTATCTTGTTAAGGATCTTACCGCGGAGGATATCAAACTGTTCAAGTCATTGTATGAGAAGATACTCGGAGCCAGGAATACCATCAAGGTTCTTGTCCAGACATATTTCGGTGATGTAAGGGATATCTACAACGATCTTGTTGCTCTTGATTTCGACGGTATCGGTCTTGACTTCGTGGAAGGAAAAATGACCTACGGACTTATCGAAAGAAACGGCTTCCCCGACAACAAGATCCTCTTTGCCGGACTTGTAAACGGCAAGAATATCTGGAGAAACGATTATGCCAAGACACTAGCCAAGATCAATTCGCTTGAAAGAGCCGGCGTAAAGAATATCGTTATTTCAACTTCCTGTTCCCTGCTCCATGTTCCCTATACAACGAAGAGTGAGACGAAGATAGATAAGGATACCCTTTATCATTTCGCTTACGCCGAGGAAAAGCTCACCGAGCTCACCGACCTTGCGGAGCTTACCGGAATAGAGGGCGAATACAATATTCAGTCTGCTGAATGCTACCGCATGAACAGAAGGCTTTTCGGTGAGAGAAAGGGAAGTTATGACGAAGCTGTCAGAAACAGGGTTGCTTCGATCAAGGATTCCGATTACACAAGACTTCCCGCGTTTGATGAAAGAGAGAAGATCCAGAAAGAGCTTCTCGGACTTCCTGTATTCCCCACAACTACCATCGGATCGTTCCCTCAGACCGCTGATGTAAAGGAGTACAGAAAAGATTTCAGAAAAGGCAACATTTCCGAGGATGAATACAAGAGCTTTGTAAAGAGCAAGATCGCCGATTGCATCAAGCTTCAGGAAGAGATCGGACTTGATGTCCTCGTTCACGGTGAATACGAAAGAAATGATATGGTCGAGTACTTCGGAGAAAATCTCGAGGGCTATGTATTTACCGAAAAGGCATGGGTACAGTCATACGGAACAAGATGCGTCAAGCCTCCCATCATCTGGGGAGATGTATCACGCAAGAATCCCATCACCGTAGAGTGGTCAGTATTTGCAAAGAGCTGCACCGACAAACCTGTGAAGGGAATGCTCACCGGCCCCGTTACGATCCTCAACTGGTCATTCCCCAGAGAAGATATATCTCTTAAAGAAAGTACTCTTCAGATCGCACTTGCTATAAGGGATGAGGTTCTTGATCTTGAAAAGAACGGAATCGGCATCATTCAGATTGACGAAGCCGCACTCAGGGAAAAACTTCCTTTAAGAAAGAGTGATTGGAACAGGGATTATCTTGACTGGGCTATTCCCGCATTCAGACTTGTTGCAAGCGGAGTGAAGCCTGAGACCCAGATCCATACACATATGTGTTACAGCGAGTTCACGGACATCATTCCTGCGATCGATGCAATGGATGCCGATGTCATCACATTCGAAGCATCGCGTTCCGATTATCAGATACTTGATGCGCTTAAGGAGAACAATTTCAAGACCGAAGTAGGCCCCGGAGTTTATGATATTCACAGTCCCAGAGTTCCTTCGGTAGATGAGATCTATTCCGCACTTGTGATAATGAGGAAGAAACTGGATGATTCCAAGCTCTGGGTAAATCCCGACTGCGGACTCAAGACCAGAGGAGATAAGGAAACAAAAGCGAGCCTTATCAATCTCGTTGAAGCGGCAAAGAAGTTAAGAGCGGACGAAGCGTAAAAAGAGTTTCTTCTATAATAAAATGAATAGCTTTGTGACGTGATTGTCATAAAGCTTGTGAGCGGCATGAAGATATCGGATATATATAAGGAAAAAAAGAAAACATTATCGTTTGAGATCTTTCCTCCGAAGAAGGATTCGGATCTTAAGAATATTGATGAGACTCTTTCCGTACTGTGTGAGCTTAAGCCTGATTTTATCAGCGTGACATTCGGTGCGGGAGGAAGTCTCAACAACAGCAGGACCGTAGAGATCGCAAAGAAGATCAAGAATGATTACGGTGTTGAACCCGTGGTTCATCTGACCTGCCTTAATTACGACAAAGCGCAGATAGATGAGTTTGCAAAGGTGCTCGAGAGCGAAGGGATAGAAAATGTTCTGGCTCTTCGCGGTGACCGAGTTCCGGATATTACACCCAAGGAAGATTTCAGGTATTCGTCGGATCTTATTTCATATATGAAGAAGGATCATGATTTCTGTTATCTGGGTGCATGCTATCCCGAATGCCATCCGGAATCAAACGGCATGGTAGATGAGATGAGGCATCTCAAGACCAAGGTTGATGCCGGGGCGGAGATCCTTCTGTCGCAGCTGTTCTTTGATAATGAGCTCTATTTCAAGTTCAATGAAAACTGTAAGATAGCCGGACTGAATGTTCCCGTGGTTCCGGGTATCATGCCTGTCATAAACGCTTCACAGATAAAAAGAATGGTAAGCCTTTGCGGTGCGTCATTCCCCGTGAAGTTCAGAAAGATAATAGACAGGTACGAGGATAATAAGCAGGCATTGTTTGATGCGGGAATGTCCTATGCACTGAGCCAGATAATAGATCTGCTCGTAAGGGACATAGAAGGAATCCATCTCTACACCATGAATAATCCGGCCGTGGCCCGAAGGATATGCGAGGGCATCCGGAACATAGTCTGAGGATAAGCCGGAAAAGGACCGCGAAATGCCGAGTGTTTCGCGGTCCTTTATGTTTTGAAAAAATTTTTGAAAAAGCTGTTGACTTTAAAATATCGCTGTGATATTTTATATAAGCTGTCGCTTTGAGCGAGGCATTGGAGTAAATCGCTACGCGATTAACTCATTAGTTCCTTGATAATTCAATACTAATGCATCCCTGAAAATTCCTATTAAAAGATGTAGAGATACATCACCGGCACTCGAAGCCGGTATAGAAATTTCAGAGAACGAACAAAACCTATTTTCAGTAGATTGGAAAATGCCAGTTTTATCTGAAGAGGTTCAAACTATAATTG
This sequence comes from Lachnospiraceae bacterium, assembly GCA_017964745.1. Taxonomy (GTDB): domain Bacteria; phylum Bacillota; class Clostridia; order Lachnospirales; family Lachnospiraceae; genus AC2028. The sequence goes on along the minus strand of JAGCRJ010000214.1, from coordinate 7 downwards.
AGAGTTT
>JAGCRJ010000021.1 GCA_017964745.1 Lachnospiraceae bacterium | reverse complement strand
GAAAAGAATCCCCGTCCTCCGGGAAATGCTCGATCCGGTATACACCCTTGAGCGACTCCACCATGGCCTTCTTGACTATGGACTGGATGTCGGAAGGTGAAAAGAGGGCGGATTTTACGCTTGAAGCCTTGGTCACCCAGAATTTACCGTTTTCAGGGATGAATTCCTCCCACCTTACGGCCTTTACACCCTCAAACAGCTCATCAAATGTCCTCGCGGTAAAGGAGGCCGCCTTTATGAGCAGCCTTTCCGCCGTACGAGAGCATATATTTACTCTGGCGACGGCCTCGGCATCTCCCTCAAAAGTAACCCTGCCGTCGGAAACAGAGGTTACGTCATAGCCAAGATCGATTATCTCTTTTTTCAGCACAGACTCCATGCCGAAATGACATGGAGCCATGATCTCAAATATCCTGTTAATGGTTCAGTCCTTTCCCCAGCCTAAGACCATCTCTGTCTTGGTGGGATTGTTTACTATCTTGCAGAATTCATCCTCCGGCATCGGTCTGTAGAAGTAGTAGCCCTGGATCATATCGCAGCCCGCATCGGAAAGGAAAGCAAGCTGCTTTTCATTCTCAACTCCTTCCGCAATGACATCGGCACCGAATGCATGAGCCATGTTGATGGTCGACTTGATTATGGTCTCCGCCTTATCACTCTGACCTATCTTGCGGACAAATCCGATATCGAGCTTGATGGTATCGAATTCGTAGCTTTCAAGGGTTGATAAAGAGCTCATTCCGCTGCCGTAATCATCGAGAAGGATCCTGACCTTCTTTTCCTTCATTACCTTCAAAAAGTCCAGTGCATTGCTCTCAAGGTTGGCATAAGCGGACTCCGTGATCTCGATCTTTGCGGCTCCCTCGGGGAATTCGTCACTGTCTAAGATCTCCTTGATCCTGTCGAGAAGCGTGGGATCGTAGAAATCAACCCTGGAAAGGTTTATGGACACGGGAACGAGGGGATAGCCCTCCCTGGAATTCTTCATAAGCATTCCGAATACGTTCTCGGCCATGTACATATCGACTCTGGATACCTTGCCCGACTGTTCGAGAGCGGGGATGAAGAGTCCGGGAGATACCATTCCCATGTCGTGATGCTTCCATCTGACGAGCGATTCAGCCGATACGACCTTATGGGTTATGGTATCGACGACGGGCTGGTAGAAGGAAATGAGTTCCCTGTTCTTGACCGCCTCTCCGAGGTCGGATATCAGGATCATCCGGTTGACATAATCCGTACGCATCCTGTCCGTATAATCGGTGTATAAAATGGCATCGGAGTTGGCTATATTGGACTCCGCAAGCTTTGCCCTGTCTATCATCAGTCCAACCGAAAGTCCGGTATCGACTATGTGATAAATACCACATGTTACGTTAAAATCATACTGCTTATAAATACTCCTGTAGGTCATCTGGGTGAGCTTTTTCATCCTGGCGGCCTTAAGGTATTCATTCCTGATTATGGCGACAAAATGATCGCTCTCGAGGCGTCCCAGAACGAGAGGCTCCAGAACCTCCTTTATCTGGTCCCTGACCATAAAGATGACCTTGTCTCCTATCTCTTCACCGAAGAGGTCATTTACGGTCTTAAATCCGCGGATGTTGGTATAAAGGAGTGAATAGCCCTTCGACAGATCGAGTTTATTGATGCAGATCTCCGCATCCCTCAGGAATCCGGCTCTCGAAAGGATATCGGTCATCCAGTCCCTGTCTATCATCTCGGTGATATCCTGGATAATGCATATCCTGGTATTATCCTCACCTTCAAGCGGCCTTATGCGTATATCCATGGCCCTTCTGAAGCCGCCTCTTTCCGAATGCACGGTCCTGGAATAACATCCCATGGATTCGATCTCAGCTTCTATCACAGACTTGGACGACTGCCTTATGAGCTGGTCTCTCTCCCTTTCTATAAGAATCTTGGACGCAAAATCTTGTATGAAGGCTTTGAAGTCCGCGGCCTTGTCGACACTGACGTCATATTTAGGGAGAAAATCACCTGTGAATTTGCTGATAAGCTTACCGGTACTGGTGTTGATCTCAAAAACGCAAATGTAACCGCCTGTCATAACGGCATTCCAGTCACTTTCGCTGACATGGCTGTCAATCATGCGCAAAGCGCCATTTTCCAGGACTTCTCCCTTGCCATAGAACTTTGTGACATCACCGTCAATTAAAAAGTAGCTTCCATCATCGATCAGGTAAAATTCCCTGCCCTTGCTGTCCGGAACCACAATATCTTCCATCAGGTCAAAACCTCCGACCTTCTTGGATCTGAGGTATTCGCTGTGAGTCAGGATGATCCTGTCGGTAAGTCCGAGACCGTCAGTAAAGCGTTCAAAACCGGGTTCTACGGCCTCTCCGCCGAGTTCCGGAAGCAGATATGCGGTCTCGCAGGAATTGATGGTTCCCGTGCTGAGAGCGATTATAATGCCCGGATACCCCGTAAGAAGCATCTTGAGGTTAATTTCTTTGAAGAAAGCATTCTGGGCACCGGCCATTCCGCCCGATAATATGACCACATCGGAATTTCTGACCAGTTCAAAGGCTTCGGAGGAGTTCCTGTGGTCGAGCACGGTGGTCTTTTCCACGCTGAATCCGGCCTCAGTGAAAGCCTGTGTATATCTGGCTGCGGAGCTTTCATTATTCTCGAAGTTATCGGGATCTGCGGACACGACCAACAGACCGGAGTTTTCCCTCCAGTATTTCTGAAGATTGCCGATGAAATCGTAGTCACCGCTTAAATGTGCGGGCCCCGTTTCGGCTATCGTCCTGTATTCCACGAATGAACTTGTGAGAAAAACAACCATATATTTCCCCGTTTAACGGATACAGTTATACATATTGATTTTATCACAGAAACATAGTGAATTCTATTTATCGGCGAATGCTTTTCAAAGATTTAAGAATTGAAAAGCTGCATAAGAGAAAGGGATCCGAACACTACATAAACATCCTTCGGACCGGAATTCAAGACAGAATCATCCGCGGTACCGGTGTGATCCGGACCGGACATTTCCGATGAAGAGATACGGGGAAGAGCTTCTCTCAGACTTCCCGCTTTTGATATGGCGATCCTGCCGGATGATCCGAGCTCGTCACAGACATCTCCGGCAACCCTGACAAGTTCGTCAGCGGACAGTCCTCTCCGGGTATCGGGCAGGTCGATCGCGGTAAATGAATCTGCACAGGGCAGCATGATACGAAGGATCTCCGTGTAATCCTTGTCTTTAAAAACGCCCATTATTAAATGGATATTTACGCCTTCTTTCAGGTATCCGTCATTGTCCAGGGAATCATAAAGAGCGGCTGCCGCGGCGGGATTATGTGCTCCGTCCCTTATTATGACGGGGTCTTCACATATTCTCTCGTATCTCCCCGGCCAAGCGGCTTTTGAGATACCCTTCATAAAGATATCGCTTGTTATGGTTTTGCCCGGAAACAGCCGGCAGAGCCTTTCCTTCACTGCTTCAAGTGTGTGTAGAGCGGCATTCAGGTTATCCTTCTGATACGATCCGGGAAGCGGATTTTCAAAGTCTGAAGGGATGATATCTTCATCCGCCCGGATGCAGACACCCCCTCTTGCCAGGGCCTCCCTTTCAAGTATCCCGGCAGGGTCGTAATCCGTTCCTTTGCAGGAAATATGCGGCATACGAGATATAATAACAGGTGTGTTTTCCTTGATTATACCGGCTTTGTTGACTGCAATCTTCCCGGGATCGTCTCCGAGGAACGCCATATGGTCCATGCTGACCGAAGTGATCACACAGGCAAGGGGAGAATCGAATACATTGGTCGCATCTTCCAGTCCTCCCATTCCGCATTCAACTATAATAACATCCGCTTTTTTATCTGCAAAATACTTTAATGCCGCCGCAGTCTCGGCCTCAAATCCGGTCGGCTTATATTCCATTCCTTCCGCCGCTGCTTTCACCGCGGATACCGCTCCGGCATAATCCTCTTCCGTTATATCCTCTCCACCGAGCCTGATCCTCTCCAGATACCTGAATACGGATGGTGAGGCATATCTTCCTGACTTAAGCCCGCATTCATTAAGAGCGCACTCCAGATAGGTACAAACGGATCCTTTTCCGTTGGTACCCGCCACATGGATGACATTCAGTCCCTTCTCGGGGTTATCCAGGCGTTCCAGGAGCTCTTTTATGACTTCCGTGCCCGGTTTTATACCCGATGATCCCGTGTTTTCTATGTAATTTAACGCTTCTTGAAAATCCATCCTACACATTGTATCATATCAGATATGTTGTAATTACAAGTTTTTGGGAGAACGCAATGCTTATTTCCACCAAAGGCAGATATGCGCTGAGCGTAATGGTTGACCTTGCCGAGCACGAAAAAGAGGGCTACATCGCACTTGGTGATATCGCCGCAAGACAGGGAATGTCAAAAAAATACCTCGAAGCCATAATAAAGGATCTTGTAAAAGAAGAATTCGTAAAAGGCGTCAGGGGCAAAGGCGGCGGCTATAAGATGAATGTCGATCCGTCAAAATGCACCGCCTGGGACATCATAAAGGCTACCGAGGAGAATTTCACCCCCGTATCCTGCGTTACGGACGATCATGCCAGCTGCCCCAACCAGACGGTCTGCAGGACCCTTCCCATGTGGATCGAACTTAACAGGACCCTCAAAACCTTTTTTGAAAAATACACCATCGCGGATATGATGGCTGAAGAATTACAGGCATAAAGGGGTAGGATAATGGGACTTATAGAACTGCTTCTTTTATCGGTTGGCCTGGCAATGGACGCATTCGCCGTATCGATATGCAAGGGCCTTTCCGCAGGCAGGATAAGCTTTAAGAATGCCGCATGCTGCGGCTCGTGGTTCGGACTGTTCCAGGGGATCATGCCTTTCGTAGGATATCTTCTCGGATCGGCATTCACCGGCATAATAGACAGGTATTCCGGCTGGGTGGCATTCATCATCCTTGCGATCATCGGCTTCAATATGGTCAGGGAAGGCTTCTCCGGAGCCGAGGAAGAATCGGCGGACTTCGGATTTAAGGCAATGTTTCCTCTTGCCATAGCCACAAGCATAGATGCACTGGCCGTCGGCGTAACATTAGTGGCCATACCCGTAAATGTGCTTTCGGCTTCGGTACTTATAAACACCGTATTCGCCGTATGCGTGATAGCGGTGGTAACCTTCGCAATATCCGCTGCGGGCACAAATATAGGCGGACTTTTCGGAACAAAGTACAGAAAGCCCGCGATAATCTCGGGCGGTATCATCCTGATCATCATCGGGATCAAATCGCTTATCCAAAGTTTAATATAATAAACAACACCCCCGGATGCCTGAAGGCTTCCGGGGGTGTTTGTTATGTACGATCACTTATTTTTTCCTGCTGTCTGTCTTTTTCTTATTTTCAGCCATATAGAACGCACAGCCAAATACCGCAAGAGCGATTATTGCGATCCAGCCTGCTGCGTGGTTACCCTGACCGGCCTCAGCGGGAGTTGCGGAATCTGTGCCTTCTCCTTCGCCTGCAGCGTCATCGATGATGCTTCCGTCCTCCGCAACCTGATGAAGGCCGTCCGAAACCTCCATATCGTCTGCCATGGAGACGGTGAAATCATCGATATAGAACTCTCCCGCTCCGTCCGTCTCGAAGTATATAGAAGCGCTTTCAAGGCTTTCGGGAAGCTTGATGACGGTATCTACAAGGTACCATTCGGGAGCTTCCGCAGCCACCTCTTCGCCCTCTGCGGGCTCAGCAGTTTCCGCATCGGCTGCTTCTGCCTCGGCATCTTCTTCTGCGGGAGTTCCGGTAACTATCTCGATCACTCCGGCATCCTCATATCCGTCGATTCCGGTTCTGAATACGGGATCTTCTTCCGACTTGACATAGTATGAAAGCTTTATGGTGTGTCCGATGAATCTGGAAAGGTCATAGCGGACGGTTGCATCAGCTTCTTCCCTTCTTACATGGAGTGAGAATCCGGGATTGGCACCTTCGGTGTGGTTAACCTTGATCTTGAGCATGATCGTAGCCTGGTGTCCCGAACCGCGGCTTATAAAACCGAGTTCTTCGGGAGTCTTTACCGATGAATCATATTCATCGGGCTCAAAATTTATTACGATATCTTCTGCCTTGCCCTTACCTGCGGTATCCTCGAGAGTGAACTCCTCACCCTTTCCGGCCATTGCAACAGCCTCAAATGCGGGCTTGGGGGAAAGGTTTCCGTTGAAGAGAAGGGGCTCGGTGTCTTTTCTCCATGATGTGGGATCGGTAAGTCCCCAGATCGTAACGGAAGTGATGTTGACACCTGCATCCTGTTCATCACAGAGGAGCTTGAAATAATCATAATAGTACTTAGCCTGCTTGAAATCGCCTGCCTCGCCGGGGATGGACTTTCCTACGTCCAGCTCGGTTACGTGAAGGTTGTTGATCGCTGCAGCATACTTTTCAATCGCATCCTTGTACTGGTAGAGTGAATCCGCATCGGTCATATGAGCCTGAAGTCCGAATCCGTCGATGAGTCCGTCACCGTAGATGGTTCCGTCACCGTCGGGATTGATGACATCGCTCTTTACCATTGTATGGCCCTCGTTATAAGGGGTCTGGGTCATATGCTCAATGATGTAATCGGTCTTCCTGGAGAACCACTCGTTGTAATCATTGTAGAAGAGCTCGGGCATGATGGAGGAAAGATCTCCCTCAGGATCGAGTCCGTAATCAGCTGCATACTCCTTAGCATACTTTACCTCTGCTTCTCTTGCATAGAGGAAGCTGTAGTAAAGGAACTCGCCTCCGATGATCTGATACCAGTAGCTCTGTCTGTATCCTTCGGGCTTACCCTCATCGATCGCCTCGTTAACAACATCCCATGCATAGATGGTTTCGGCATATCCGTTTGCATAGGTATACTCGATAACGCTGTAGATATAGGTCTTAAGTCTCTGAAGAAGTACATCCCTGCTTACAAGGCAGTCCTCATCAAGTGTTGCGTTGTAGTCGGTTGTGACCTTGCCGCCCGACATAGCCTTGAAATCCTTGGCAAAGATGGAGGGATTAACCTGTGAATGCCATACAAGACAGTGTCCTCTTACGGGAATTCCGTTGGCCTTGGCCCAGTCAAGGAGTTCCTCAGCCGCTGCATCTACGGTAAAGAGGCCTTCCGCTTCAGCATCGAAATTGTATGCGGGCTTGAACTCATTACCGAAGGTCATCGAATTGAACTGGTTACATATGAATTTCTCTTTATCGGGATTACCGATCTCTGCGCCCGGATCGTTCCAATGGGAGATAGCCTGTACCGCGATACCCATCTTGAAACGGTCACCGAAAATGTCCTTAAGGCTTTCGATCGACATATAATCGTATGTTGCTGCCTTAGCCCTGCTGCCGGAAACTCCCGGAAGGACTTCGGGAACTGCAGCCACAAGGGTGATCACCGAAAGCGCGATCCCCATCGCTTTGGTGAACAGTTTCTTTATTGCCTGTGCTTTCATATCCTTTTTCCTTTTCCTCCTGATGAAGCCTGTATCCTCAGATCCCTGAGAGATGTATTTATCTTATTTCTGACGATATCCCTGTATTCGGGCTTAGCCAGGAAATAAACATAAGAATCGATCACATAGCTTTCGGGCATTCCGCGCCCCGCGATCTTGAACTGGTTGAATCCCCTCTCGATATAAGAGCCTATCTGTGTATCACTTATGAATGCGGGTCTCTTCATGCATTCATTAAAGTCCCTCGGTGCCGTGGATACAAGGCAGGGATAGGACTGCGATGTATCAAACTCAAGCTGGAACCTGGACTGCATCGTATAATGCTCTATACGCTTCGGACAGTTGGGGAAGCACACTTCGTTTACGAGTATCTCGCATCTTCCCACGTTTCCGGATTCCACTATCGTATTCAGAACATCCTCATCGTGATTGAGGTCATAATCGAGAACCACGAGGAAAAAGTCCTTGGAAAGTTCCTCTTTCAGCTTATCCTTATCGACGATCCTCTTTGTGGTCGATGAGATCATCTTGAAGTTCGGATAATTTTCCCTGAGATACTTTTCGAGCGGTGCCGAGTTGACCAGCACCTGGTTCATACCGTTATCCGCAAGCCTCATGATAAGGTTGCAGAAGGTGTCATAGCATTCCTTTTCCCCGATGAGGGAATTGGTCCAGGTAAAACGTACGGGGATTCCCCTTGAATTGTAAATGTTCAGAACGGATTCGATCTGGGCCTTGGATGAAAAGCCGACCGCTGCCCTTCCTCCGTTCCATATTGCTCCGGGAAAGGTTCCGTATGCGGATCCGATCGTATATCCGTCATTGAAATACTCCGGATGGGATTTCATCATATTCAGAAGCACCTGGTTCAAGAGTCTGAATACGCAGAATCCCGGGATATGCCAATATATCTTCTTATCACTGTTTTCCAAGATATCACTCCTTACCGGGCAGTACGAATCTCTGTGGCTTGGGTTTCATGTATGTTATAAGTTTGTTGCCGACAAGCGCGTCAATTATCTTGATCCTGAAAAGCCCCTGGTACTCGGGCTTGATCAGGAAGTTCGAATAGGTCTCAACGAGTGAAAAGTAATTATCGGTTCTTCCCTCTATCTTGAAGTTATGGAAACCGAGCTCTTCGCTGTATTTTCCGAAGATTGCCTCAGGAGAAACAAAGGTGGGGTAATCCTTGATCTTATAGTAGTTGCTCTCCTTGTAATACTCACAGCTCCAGGGCTTCTGGGGAATCTGATGCTCGGGCGGCATATTACGGTTCTTGAGCTTGATACGCTGGTTCTCGGCGATATTCTTGTAGTGATCCGATCTTCTGGGACAGTTCGGTGTACAGATGGCATTAACGAGTATCTCGCATCTGTCGTGATGGTTGATTTTAGCGAGAGCATCGAATTTATTGTTGAAATCATAATCAAGGACAACGAGAGAATAGGGCTTTTCAAGTTCCTCATTGACCCTGTCTATATCCGTCAGTCTCTTACAAGTGGAGGAGACCATTTTCATATTCGGATACTTTCTGCGGATATAATTCTCGAGAATGGGGGAAAAGATTATAACCGCATTCCTCTCATCCTTTGCTATCTCATCCAGACAGAAATTGCAGTACGGATCCTCGCACTCATATTCGGTAAGAGTCATATTGGTGAATGTAAGTCTTACGGAAACATTATGCGAGTTGAGAGTCTTAATGACATTGGTCACATACTCAGCGTTGCACTGATCGTCATTCGAACCTCTTCCGCCGTTCCAGAGGGACATGGGAAATTCTCCGTAAACGCTTTCTATCCTGACCCCATCCCTAAACCATTCGGGATCGGATTCAAGCAGATTGATGACCATCATATTCAGAGGAAAATTCTTCCTCAGTCCGGGAAGATGAAATTTTGCTTCGCCCATAAAAAGCCCCCGTAAAATATTATTCCTTATAGGTTTATGATACACAAACCGTATCGGAATAATTATATTATAACGTTTTGTTAAGTACAAATCCCGTCAGTTATCTGCAAAAATGCTCCAAAATAGAGCAACATAAAGATCCGGTAACAGTGCATACAACTAAGCGACGTACACTGCATGTGTTGTATATAAGTGCAAAAACAGGGCGATGCGTAAAGCATCGCCCTGCCGGATGTTTCAAGTAAGAAACTTAATTATTTAGCGTTTGCGTCAGCAACGTAAGCGTTCCACATGGTAGCTGCGGTCTCGATTGCAGCAGACATATCAAGGATGGTTCCGTTAGCAACGTCAACACCTACATGATGTCTGAAGTCGGGTCCGATGTCAACCTGTGCAACTGACTCAGCGGGCTCATAAGTGCCGGTTCTGATGATTCTTACAACTGACTCGTCAACTGCTCTGAAGTCATCAAACTTAGCATAGTAAGAAGCCTTGATACCATCGAGTCCATCGATGAAATCTTCGTATCCGGGAGTATCCTGATAGAAGCAAAGGTATGCGAATGCGCACTTCCAAGCCTTGTCAGCATCATAGCATCCGGGGATGTAGTAAAGGTTCTCCTGAGCATATGATCCGAACTTGCCCTTAGCGGAAGGTCCTTCAGGGAAGGATACGAAACCAACTTCATCTTCCATTGATCTGCCATCTTCGCCGATTCCTCTTACGTTGTCAGCTTCCCAAACCTGTCCGATGTAGAAAGCGGTATTTCCGGTAAGCCAATCAGTCTTGTAGAAGTCCCAAGCAGCATCAGCGGGATAGTAGTTGTGAGCGTCATAAGTGGAAACCATCTCCTGGAAGAAGTTGAGAGCTTCAGCAACCTCAGCATCATCAAATGCTACTCTGTAGCCTGTAGCTTCGTTCTTGATGAATGATCCGCCGTTTGAGAGAACGAACTCTTCTACGCCGTCATCATAGTTTCCGGTGAATCCGTAAACATCGGGAGTACCGTCGTTATTGGTATCTCTCTGAACCTTCTCGCAAAGATCCTTCCAAGCGTCCCAGGTCCAGGTTCCGTTAGCCTGCATATCATAGAGGCTCTCGGGATCGATACCTGCGTCCTCAAGTACTCTCTTGTTGAAGAAGATTCCTTCACGTGCCTCAGGGAATCCATTGCTGGTAGCATACATGGTGTAAACGCTGCTTCCCTTTGCGAAGAACTCGTCAACACCGTTTCTGGTGAATACTGACTCATTCTTGAAATCAAGGCAATCAAGGGTAGAAAGGTCATACATAAGTCCGGACTGTACAGCGGTGGTAGCTGCTGCGCACATACGGCCGGTGAATACATAGTATCCGTCATCGCCGCCGGAAGTTACATAATCAGAGAACTGCTGGATACAATCGGACCAGGTAAGCTCATTGCCTGAGAAATTCTTGGTCTCCTTAACGGTGAAGTTGTAGGTCTCCTGGCACCACTCACGGTAATCCCACATAGCTTCCTCGTAATCATTTACGGGATCAGCAGGGGTGTCAGCTGCCCACCAGTTAACGATGTCGACTTCGATTCCACCAAGGTCGATGGGGTTGCCGTCAGCATCGGTAATAACCTGATACTTGCTTCCCTCATCTTCGGGCTCTACAGGATCAACTGTAGTAGGCTGGGGATCGACTTCAGGCTGGGGAGCTACATCGCCGGTATTGGTGCCACCGCATCCTGCAAGTCCCGCAACCATAGCTGCTGTAGCACCTACAGCAACGATCTGGTTCAAAAACTTTCTCTTCATAATCCTCCTTTTGACCAAACGGTCATCCTTTATAATATTATCCGCTTTATTGCGGATTATATTTCGGGCTGATAAAACCCACAAAGAATTATATCATAATCCTCTGGGAATTGTCCAATTTTTACATCTTGATACCTGTTGATGAAAGGCTCTCTACAAATCCCTTCTGAGCGAACAGATACAAGAAGATAAGAGGCAGAATGATCATCAGCGTACCGGTCGAAAGAATACAGTTCGAATATGCAACCGATACGGTAGTCTGTACACCGGTCTGGCTCGCAATGTAAGTAGAAAGGTCATCTGCTATGGATGAAAGCGAAGTACTTACAAGCTTAAGGTTTCCAAGGAACATCCTTGAATAGAAACCGTCAGTCCACTGCCAAACGAATGAGAACAGGAAGCAGGATACAAGAATGGGCTTTGCATCGGGAAGCATGATGATGACGAAGGTCTTAAGTGTTCCCGCTCCGTCAACGTAAGCTGCCTCTTCGAGTTCCTTGGGGATGTTTCTGAAGAACTGTCTTATAAGGTAGATATACAGTCCGTTCTTAAGTCCCATACAGCCTGCGCTCAGCAGATAATACGGAAGGACCGAACCTCTGAGGTTGATCGTATTTCCGGTTACAAGCTTTGCAATTCCGAGAAAATCGAAAAACTTGAAGTGAAGATACAGGGATGTAGACATGATCTGGGGAGGGATGATGATCATAAGAAGAACACATCCGAACCAGAACTTCTTAAAAGGAAATTCATATCTTGCAAATCCGTATCCTACAAGAGTACAAACCGCAACCTGGAGTAATCCGATGGTGAGTGAAGTGATCATCGAATTCTTGAATGCCAGCTTGTAATTCATAAGCTTAGCCGAAAGCTGGTAATTCGCGGTCGTAAAGTGAGCCGGAATATTGATGACAACGGGATCGTAAAGATCACCCTCAGTCATGAAGCTTACGGAAATCTTGTTAAGAATGGGCTGGATAATCATAAAGCAGAGTCCGAACAGAAGAATGAAACTGACAAAGCTGATAAACGCATTCGTTGCTATCTTTTTCTTTCTGAGTGCAGACATCTTGGGTCTGTCTTTGGATTTTGTCTTGCCCGTACTTGCAGGAGCACTCATCACCGCAGTATTACTCATAATAATAAACCCTCCTGGAAATTAAGAACGAGCTGATGGCTAGGAACAAAATAGTCAGAACGAAATAGCACCATGCCATTGCAGACGACAGACCGTAGTTGAGCTGATCGACCATCGTATCGGTGATCTTAGTCATAACTTCGTTGTCGGTTCTCATACAGAAATCAACTATGGTGTAGACCCAGTTTACAAGGAAGATGGAGCTGACCATGGGGAATGTAACCTTCCAAAGGCTCTCCCATGCGGTACATCCTTCGATGGAAGCTGCTTCATACATGCTCTTGGGTATTGTCTGGAGTCCGGAAAGGAAAACGATGATCTGAATTCCGGATGCAAGAGCTATATCATAGATGTTATCAATGAGTTCGAATACCGTTTCGTAAGCCCTGGTACCTATTCCGGCTGTCCTCAGGATATCCTCAAGAACGGCGGTGACGCTTACGTTGGTCATGGACTCTTCAACAGTCGCATGCATCTGGGCGATGACCGAATTATCGGTTTCAAGTCCGAGAATAACACCGCTCGACAGGATTACGGGAAGGAAGAATATCGCTCTTACAAATGCTCTTCCGTGGAATTCCTGATTGAGTATCAGCGAAACGAAAAAGGCGAATACCATGATGGCAAGCGAGTAAACAATCATCCTTCCGAAACCTTCAAGCAGAAGTCTCGAATAATCGGGATCGACTCTGAATGCATACTTGTAATTCGAAATTCCGTTCCTGACCATTTCAAAGGAACCGGCACCTACCTGCACATCGCAGAAGCTCATGTAGAACGACTGGACCATAGGCTTTACCATAAAGAGTAAAAAGCCGATTATAAAGGGTGATATGAACAGATAGCCTGTTACTGCCCTTCTCTTTTCAAGTCCGCTAACTTTTCCGTTTAATTTCTTCTTCATATCCGGGTCTCCGTATCGCCCTTATTTTACAACCTTATAATCTCTTGCCGGAACGTTTATTCCGTCTCCCGCATAATCGGTATATCCGTAGTTGACATATACTCTGGTTCCGTCAGCATATTCGGTTACCGATACGTAGTCATTGATATTTTCATGGCCGGTCATCTCCTGATTGAAGGTATGTCCGAGCTCATTGTTATATCTCGTGTAAGTCTCTACCAGCCTGTCGTGAACAGATGCATAGCTGCTTCCGTAATACTGGGGATAAAGAGTCTTCTGAAGAGTCTTGGGATCTTCATCCATAATGCTGTAGCAAAGTCCTGCGCCGTATTCGGCAGATGCGAGGATCTCATCGGTCTCACTTCCGCAGATATTTACCGGCATGCCGGTGTAATTGACATATCCGTGAAGAGCGAGTTCATAGAAAGGAATAAACTCATCGATTATGGTATATTCGCTTCCCTTAAGATCCATATGGGTGATCATATCACTGTAAACAGCCGCATAGGAGTTACCGGAATTGATCATCACGAATCCGCCGTTATCCTTGATCTCCTTGAGAACAGCTACCTGATCGATCAGTGCTTCCTGTCTGGAGCGGGGATCCTTACGGTAGAAATCGCTGGCAAGATCGGTTCCGACATCCTGGAACGAAGCACCCGTAGCTCCGTAAGAATCGCAGGTCTTAACAAAGCTTCTCATCATCTTGGGGATGAGCTGCTCGTGGAGCAGGTAGTGCTCATCAAGATCGTCTCTGTCGCCGTAGGTGATCTGGCTGAAGGGATAGAGCTTGCAGAGCTCTCTGCTTATAAATCTTGCGGAATCCCTGTAAGTAAAGAATCCGTCGAAGATATTGGAGTTATATGCATACTCAACGATACCGTCAAGATATATCTGATTGCCCTGGGATACAACGGTATTGCAAAGGTTCTTGAGATCCCTTCCGGATCCGAGTGACATAATGGTATCAACATCCTTGATGTACTGCTGCTCAACGCCGCCGTTACACCAGCCGGTGAGCTTGACCACCATATTCTCAATACCGTCCTGATCAAGCTGGGTGATAACTCCCTCAGCCTCCTTATAGGTAGTGAGTGCAAGAGGTCGCGATACGGGCATACCGAAGATCTGCTTGACCTTGTCTACCGCTCCGAGAACTTCGACAACACAGGGAGCTGCGGTATCGTTATTCATTACGAGATAGCCTTCGGCATTATTGACAAGATACTGCTGATATGTCTTAGCCATATCGATATAGCTTCCGGAGTCGACGAAGGTATATCTCTGGGACATAACCTCATCGGGAAGGCTTTCCTGGAAAGCGAAGATACGTGAGTTCGAAATGGAACCTACATCAAACTCTTCTCTTTCGATTACGCCGTACTCGGCATTAACGTTATTGTAACTGTTGGATCTTCCGGAAATATCGGCTTCGATAGCCGCATATGCGGATCCGCCTTCAACGCTGCAGATGAAGGAATCCTTTCCGTTTGAGATTCCGAATGTGGAGAATACGGTACTGGTGCTGTGGACGAGAGCATCTCTCGCATGGCACATATCCCAGCCGTAAACATTGGCATAGTAAACGCTCTGTGCGGTCTTGCCGTTATTGAAATGAATGAGTCCGCCGCTTCCCTCGGGAACAAGAAGGAAACCTTCGTCATCAAGTCCGCCCGCTCCGAAGAAGGGAAGGACATCAACAGCAAGGATGGGACGATCCTTGGGATATTCCATAGCGGAATAAGGCATTTCCACGATAAGATCACCGCCGTCGAGTCTGTAGGTGATGTCTACATTGTATACGGCATTGCTGCCCTGATCTTCGGTATTCATAAGTTCCTTGTCTTCAAGGAACTCTTCATATGTATATCCGGCAGATTCTTCAAAGATGGTCTGAAGCTTAGCCTTAACTGAATCGGTAGCTGTGTCACGAAGAATATAGAGAGGCTCATTGGCAAGATCCGGATATGTTGCAAGGAGAGCTTCCTTGTCATCCTTCTTGCCGAGATCGTTGATATCGTATTTCTTGTAGTACTGCTTGATGATATTGAGATCGCCGGAGCTGAGTTCAGCCATATATCCTTCCATACGCTCAACGGTACATACGGGAGGAATGACATATTCCTTCTGCACCTTACCGATCGAATAATGGACGGTTATGGATTCTCCGTCGGTATCCACTTCGTAGGTCTGGTTCTTTATACTGTAATCATAGTTGTTGTATGCAACTTCGGAACCGATCTCGTTAGCGTAGGTAACGTTAAGAGTGGATCTGATACGTCCCTTCTCCGAGCTCATTGCGATCCCGTCTTCTTCAGCATCCTCGGGAACCGAGTACCATACCTTGCCTGAAGACTTTACGAGCACATTGAAATAAGTAGTATTCGGATCGAATGTAAGCTTGAGCTCACTGTTCTCGAGTACTATCTCTTTTCCGTCTCCGGCATATGCATGAACGGGAATGATCTGCTCTTCTACTTCCGCATTCTGGTAAGTAACTACAAAAAAGATAAGTCCAGCTATGATGAGAGCAAATATTCCGGGAACGATCAGGGCCTTAAGGTTCTTGATGACCCCATTCCTGAATTCTCTCTTTTGTTCTTCACTTCTTTTTCTCATAAATACTCCGGTACAGCTTTTTTCTATCTGATGATATTATTCAGCGCACTATGCCCTGAACAGGAATTCTCTGTAAAGTGAATAAAAATATCCGATGCCCTGGGTGATCATACTGAAGAACAGCATAAGTATGAATACCATGACGAGCATTGCAAACAGCGAGAAAACAAGGAACAGGATGTTCTTGGCTCCGCCGAACTCATGGATCTGTCCCATGCCTGCGATAAGGAGAAGTCCGCACCATATAAGCGAGATTGCCGAGAGTACGGTGTAGAACTGTGCCTCATTAACGGTAAGGCCGTTGGAAAGGATCATCAGCGGGACCTGCATGAGGGGGTAAGGAGTAAGTGCATAGCAGGTTCCGATATAAACCTGGCCAAGCTTTCCTTTTCCGTCGAACAGTGTCGTGGTTGCCCAGTTGCCGATAACAAACAGTGCAAGGGGGAACAGGATACTGGCAATATACAACCAGACATTCAGATCCTCCCAGTAGACCGTCTGGATGACGAAACTGGTATATTTCAGATTGAGAAGTCTTACGAGTACGGTAGCGATAAGAATCGTATTCGCAGCCGCGTTAGTTCCTCTTTTTTCATGGGTGAGATCCCAGAATCCGTCGAGGGGATGCGTTAAGCAATAAAGGGAGAACTTAAGTGAATCCCAATATTTCGCAT
>JAGCRJ010000213.1 GCA_017964745.1 Lachnospiraceae bacterium | reverse complement strand
CAGGTGAACAGAGGGACGGTTCCTTCGTTCACTTTCAGTTAAGGTCTATGGAATCCGAGATGTAATACAGGTAATCATGTTCCTCGCAGTAATTTTTGATACCGCTCCTCAGAGTCCTGTGTTCATCCGCATCATCCACATATTCAAGCAGGAATATATATGCTCCCTGATCACCGTCCTTTTCTATGTACCCGGTAAAATATTCCCTGTCTTCATCGGATGCATAGGTCAGTGCACCTGTGTCCCAGTCGATGTATGAAAAGACACTTTCCTGATTGATACCGGTAATGACATCGGTCCAGGACCCCATCGAATCACAGTAGGCATCAAGGAACGCATCTCCGCCGTTGATGATGACATCGCATCCCATATCCTTAAGGCCTCTCATTATGACCGCAAGACCGTTAAGGATATCTTCGGTGGGATAGTTGTAATAAACATCGCAGTTATCAACGAAGAATCCGTTTATGCCCTTTTCAAGAAGTTCGGGAGCAAGCTCGTTCAGGATGAAGTTCTGCCATCTCTCATCGGATACATCGACCCATTCTTCACCGTCCCAGTTCTCGTAATCACCGAGTGCAAGATCCGAATACTCATCGTAATAATCTCTGAAATCCTCTACAGAGCCGATATTGATATAGCTGTATACATACTTCTGATATCCGTAAGCGAAATCAACTATTTCATCCCTGCTGTGATACTGGGCATCGATCACAATATAATTATAATCGTCCAGTTCGCTCAGGTTCCCGTCATAATCAAGAAATACGCCGTATTTGGTTGCATATCGGTCTATGTATGAGGGATCTCCGGAAAGAGGGTACGGATCGAAGTTTTCTTCACGCTGCCAGGCCTTCTTGTACTGCTCACAATATTCAAAGAATTCCTCGGGAAGGTTTTCGGAGATTACCATGCTCATATGGCTGAAATCACTGTTGTGAGGGCAGAACCCGCCGCAGGCTTTGTAGACATCACCGTTTTCGTCATATATGATCAGATAGCTGAAGCCGCCGTCCATGGTTGCCTCCGGATCTGCTTCCTCGGGATCGAGAAAGAAAAGCTTACGGAGATCGATCTCTTCTTCAATATTCGCATACTGTTCTTCGGTAAGATCAAAAAAGCGGACATCGGTATATTCCTCACCGTTTGAAAGCGTGTGATCGAACCCCACCTCGATCCTGCCGTCATATCTGACCTTGACGATCACTGTCGGGGCACCTTCAAGGAAATCGCCGGTAAAATAATCCATTCCGACAAGATATTCATCGCTTATAAGCGACTCATCAAAATAATATAAAGGTGTCACCGGAGTGACAGGATCCGTATTTCCGGCAGATGACGGAGCGACGGAAGTCACCGGGGTAACTGCCGCCTGATCATCTGCAGGCAACTGATCGGTAGCCTTTCCGCATCCGGCCAAAGCACATGCCGTAAGCACTGTCATTATCCATAAAACGATCTTCTTTTTCATATATCCGCTCCCAAAAAACAAAAACCGTCCCTACAGCTGTATAGACGGTTTTCACAGTATTTTAGTCACATCATGCCATCATTAAGATATCCGATGGTGAAATGGTCCTGTCCCCTGTCATCGACCTCCCATATGCAGAAGCTGGGCTTCCTGCCCTCCTGCCTGGGATATGAGAGTGAACCGGGATTGACTATGTAACAGTCATGTCCGTAGCTTACCTCGGGTCTGTGCGTGTGTCCGAAAAATGCGATATCACAGTCCCTTGCGACAGCTTCATCCCGGAGCATTTCTATCGATACGGATACCCTGTAATGATGTCCGTGCGTGATGAAGACCCTGTGGCCGAAAAGACTCTCTTCAAGCTCCCTGGGAAGGGCACAGAAATAATCGTTGTTTCCCGCAACAAGGTAAAGAGGGCATTTTACGCTCCGTCTTATATCGTCCTCTCCGCCTTCGACATCACCGCAGTGGATCACGAATTCAGCGTCGGGATGCATTTTCATAACCTTGTGAAAATTATCGTTATTGCCGTGAGTGTCGCTCACGATTATCGCTTTTTTCACTTTTCGAGCTCCGTTCTCATTTTTCTGAGTGCCTTGCCCCTGTGGGAGATCTTGTTCTTCTCAAGCTCCGGGATCTCACCTGTGCAGCACCCTATCTCGGGACAGTAGAAAATAGGATCGTATCCGAATCCGAACTCACCCTTTTCCTCATATCCGATGCGGCCCTCGACCGTTTCCCTTACGCATTTTTCGGTTCCGTCGGGGAAGACTGCGGCAATGGCGCACACGAATCTTGCCGTTCTCTTTTCATCGGGAACTCCCTCAAGCCTTTCGATGATATTGTTGTTCTTGATGCTGTAGGGAGTATCCTCACCCATGTATCTTGCTGAGTATATTCCGGGTTCTCCGTTAAGTGCGTCGACCACAAGTCCCGAATCATCCGCAAGAACTATATCGTCCGGAAGCAGCTCGTGAACCGCTCTTGCCTTTATCAGGGCATTCTCTTCGAAAGTTGTTCCGTCCTCGACTATATCGGGATCTATTCCGGCTTCCTTCATGGAAAGGATCTCATATCCGCTTCCTTCCATGATCTCGCGTATCTCACGCATCTTGCCCTTATTGCCGGTTGCAAAAACTAATCTCTCCATGACTCTTCTCCCATCTTTCCGTCCGCCTCGAGCACTGCCTGATAAAGTCCCTTTGCCAGCTTCTCCCTGTAGGAATCCTCTGTCATAAGCTCGTTTTCGCGGCTGTTATCACTGTTTCCGATGGTAATGTATACCGCCGGAACATTTATATCATACAAAACACTTCCCTCAGGCGCTTCCCCGATGCCGCACGCCTTATCGGACACAGCTATCGTAACTGCCTTAAGACAGCTTTCGCAGAGTGCTATGCTGCCGTATCCGGGAATATAATACATCGGATCGTAATAAGTCTTTATTCCGTGATGATCGGCACCGTCATGCGATACACCCATACCGATGAATATATCGGCACCGGTCTCTTCCGTAAGCTCGGCTGCGGTGATATATCTTCCTTCCGTCACATCGGGCTCCGTGATATAAACCTTCACTCCGTCAGCGGACAGCATGGCTTCGCATCTTCCCGCAACATCGGGAAGGACGCCTGCTGCCGAATAGCTGTCTTCGGGATCCATGACCACGACAAAATCATACAGATCGGAGGGCGAGACCGCTTCCATCGTGACCGTATCTTCATCTATCGAAAGCACGTATTCGTACACATGTGACATATCGAAAATAAGAAGTGCGCCGGCACTGTCATAAGCGACCGAGCACCGGTTTACAAGTCCGGGATCACCGGTGATCCTGCCCGCATCCACCGCAATGCCCGAATCCGATAAAGTACCGTAATAGCCTTCGGAATCCGTGGTTATGTGCACAAGGAATCTTCTTTCGTTGTACAGATTCTGCGTTACGATATCGGATGCCCTGACACCTGCGGGAACACTGAATGTGACGGTATTCTCCGCACCACTCTCCGACGCGGAAAGCGGAATGGCTTCCGAGAGGTTTATAAGCTCATCGTCGCTCACATTGGCGCTTGTGATCACGATGGGTTTGACCATACAGTAATAAAGGCATACCGCAAAGCATGCCGCAAAAAGAAGACTCCAGAGCAGTCCCGTATAAAGCCTGCCCGAAAGCCTCGTTTCCCCTTCAAGCTGGGGGTCTGTGAACTTGACGTAAGGAACCTTCTTTGCCTGTCCGGACATTTAATCCTTCTTCCTCGAGGGAGGCTTGGGTCCCCTGAATTCGTAAAAGTAAGTCTTCATCATACCGTTATAGATCTTGCGGTTTTTATCGGCTTTTCTTCCGATATCGCTCTCAGCCTTCTCATATGAGCTGATGATGTACATGCTCCAGCTGTCGAGCGCTTTGTACCTTTCACCGAGCACGCGGTAGAGCTCCCCGACGTCGGACTTGTCCATAAGTCTTTCGCCATAAGGCGGGTTGGTGATTATAAATCCGTACTTTTTCGGATGTGAAAGAGCCGCAACATCCCTTGTCTGGAAATGGATCAGATGCCCGACACCGGCATCTGCGGCGTTCTTTCTAGCGATCTTTATGACCTCGGGATCGGCATCGTAGCCCTGGATATCGGTCTCCTTTACATCTGTGACAAGATCCCTTGCCTCTTCGTAAGCATCGTTCCATACGCTCTTTGGGACTATATGTTCCCAGTCACATGCGGTAAAGAACCTGTTCATTCCGGGAGCCATATTTGCAGCCATGAGCGCCGCTTCTATCGGGAAGGTTCCGCTTCCGCAGAAAGGATCGACCAGGATGCGGTCTCCTCTCCAGGGAGTGAGCATGATAAGTCCCGCTGCAAGGTTCTCCGCGATCGGAGCCTTTGCAGTCAGCTTCCTGTAACCCCTCTTATGGAGTGATTCACCGGTGGTATCAAGGCCGATCGTGACCTCGTCCTTGTATATGAATACCCTGAACGGAAAGGAATCCCCGTCCTCCGGGAAATGCTCTATCCGGTATACGCCCTTGAGCGACTCCACCATGGCCTTCTTGACTATGGACTGGATGTCGGAAGGTGAAAAGAGGGCGGATTTTACGCTTGAAGCCTTGGTCACCCAGAATTTACCGTTTTCGGGGATGAATTCCTCCCACCTTACGGCCTTTACACCCTCAAACAGTTCATCGAATGTCCTCGCGGGAAAGGAGGCCGCCTTTATGAGCAGCCTTTCCGCCGTACGCGAACAAATATTGACCCTGGCGACAGCTTCAGCATCGCCCTCAAAGGTAACCCTGCCGTCCGAAACATTGGTTACGTCATAGCCAAGATCTATTATCTCTTTTTTCAGCACAGACTCCATGCCGAAATGACATGGAGCCATGATCTCAAATATCCTGTTAATGGTTCAGTCCTTTCCCCAGCCTAAGACCATCTCTGTCTTGGTGGGATT
>JAGCRJ010000212.1 GCA_017964745.1 Lachnospiraceae bacterium | reverse complement strand
GCCATATCGCCCGTGACACCCGAAGATTCCATTCTCGGAAAGAGTGTGTACTTTGCAATAATATCGGTGATGGTCGGACTGCTTCTCATCGTTCAGGGAAATACGGACAGCTTCATGCTCTGCATGACGGGTGTGTTCCTGTCCCCGGTCATTTTCAGTCTGTGCGGAGTGATCGTCGGGACGGGGGTCAGCAATCTTAACCAATACATAATCGGGACACTGCCGTTTGAACTGATCGGCTTTGCACCGGTGATCGCCTACAGGATAGGCTTTATGTGGGATGAACCGCTCATGCTCATTCACCCGGGCTGTGCTGCAATGCAGCTTATCGAAGGCAGGGCGGATATGATTGCCGGATCTTTGGTCAGTCTTTTGTTCTGGATAGTTTTTCTTTTTATCATCGCGGATAAATGCGTAAGGAAGATGTACCGCCTTGTCGGAGGAGTGAAATTATGACGGCATCGCTTAAAATGTTTGGGAGTATGATCAGACAGATTTCGCACGAAGCAATGATGGCAATGCTGGTCATTGCACCGTTTGCCGTCGGTATGATCTTCAGGTTCGGATGTCCTCTCCTGGAATCTAAGGTCCTGGACAGATTCGGATACGGTGATGTGATGGTCCCTTATTATGATCTGTTCAGCTGGCTGCTTGCGATGCTCGTCGGAATGATGTTCGCATTTGTCGGCGGACTTGTTGTTCTCGGTGAGATCGATGACGGGATAACGAAATATATTCTGGTCACGCCGCCCGGGGAAGCGGGTTATCTGTTTTCCAGGATCATAATGCCTGCGATCATATCCGGTGTTGTTACCGCACTGATCCTGCCCGTATTTGCGCTTAAGCATCTGAACATTTCGGAGATTGCGGTGATGACCGTATCCACCGTTCTCTGCGGATTCGTTACGGCACTTCTTGTTGTGACGGTATCTTCAAATAAGGTTGAGGGTATGGCTGTCGGTAAGCTCTCGGGCCTTTTCGGAGTGACTTTTTTCGCACCTTTGGTACTTAAGGGAAGTATCAGGTATCTTTTTATGGTGTTTCCGATGTATCATATAGGTGTGTGGTCACGCGGCGGGTCGGATTTTTATCTTGTGATCGCCGCGCTGCTGTTTGCCGTTTGGATAACCGTTTTATACAGACTCTTCAGAAGAAAGTTTATATGAAAGCATATTTCCATCTTCCGGGGTTATTCGAATTCTATGATCTCTACAAAGTATTCCTTCCTCTCTACAGGGAGCACAGGGAATACTTTTTCGACTATGCACAGATCGGATCGATATACGGAGCTCCCGCGGACTGCCTGTGGGGCGGAGGACGTGTGGGATTCGGCGATGCGGATCCGGAAGATGTTTATGCACTGATGAATGAGTACGGCATTTCCTCACGGCTTACCTTCAGTAATTCCCTTCTCGAAGAAAAGCATCTTTCCGACAGAAAGTGCAACATGCTGTGTTCTCTTTTTGAGCACGGAAGTGCAAGGAACGGTGTGATAATATATTCGGATCTTCTGATGGACTATATCAGGAAGAATTATCCGGACTATTATT
>JAGCRJ010000211.1 GCA_017964745.1 Lachnospiraceae bacterium | reverse complement strand
CATTTCTTCTTTCCCTTCTTGAATTCATCGATCATCTTCTGTATCTCATCCACCTCGGCATTTGAAAGTTTCTTCCTTGATGTGAATGCCGCGATGAATGCCGGAAGCGATCCCTCGTATGAATCCTCGATTATCTGTTCGCTCTTTGCGGAGTAGAATTCATTCCTTCTCATAAGGGTGGTCACAACTCCGTCTTCATTCTTCATAAGTCCCTTTTCACAGAGCTTTCTGAGAACCGTATATGTGGTCGGCTTCTTCCATCCGAGTTCCTTCTCACACAGCTTGACCAGATCTCCGGATCCCACAGGCTCGTTGGCCCACACGATATCCGCGAATCTCTCCTGTACAGCGCCAAGTTCTATATCTTTCATATCAATACCTCGTTTGGTTTATTCCTATAAACTAAAATCAGTTTATCGCGATAAACCTAAATTGTCAACAAAATAATATTGACTTCCATTTTGTATTATTGTACTATGCGAGTAGTACAAGATAGTCAAACGGCTGAATTGCCGGATCACAAAGGAGAAAACCGGATGCCTTGGAACCTTGATTCTGACAAACCCATATTCATCCAGATAGTCGAACGCATAGAATCGGATATCGTCTCGGGCAAATATGCTCCCGGAGAAAAACTCCCAACCGTAAGGGAGCTTGCCGTAGAAGCCGCCGTCAATCCCAACACCATGCAGAAGGCTTACGGAGAGCTTGAGAAGATCGGTCTCGTATACAGCCAGCGTACGAGCGGAAGATTTGTTACCGATGATAAATCCCTTATAGAAAAGACAAGAAAAGAACTGGCCAAAAGATCGGCTGCGGAGTTTCTTGCGAAGATGAAGGAACTCGGCATAAGCAAAGAAGAAGCCGTCAAACTTTTATAAGAGGAGAATGACATGAGTACATTAGTCGAATGCAAAGGCTTAAGCCACAGCTACGGTAAGAAAAAAGCTCTTGATGATATAAACCTGACGATCGGATCCGGCAGGATAGTCGGACTCTTCGGACCGAACGGAAGCGGAAAAACAACTCTTATCAAGATACTTACCGGAATGATACATGATGAATCCTGTTCGGTCGTCATATGCGGTAACCCTGTCGGAGAAAGATCAAAAGCTCTGGTCTCCTATTCTCCCGACCGCGTCGTATACAATGCCGGAAGCAAAGTAAGCGATCTTCTCGATATGTATGAGCTTATGTATGAAGATTTCGACAAAGGCACCGCAGAAGAAAATCTGAAGAAACTGAATATTGAAAAAGAAGATTATGTCGGAAAGCTCTCGAAGGGAAATGCGGAGAAGATCCAGATACTTCTGACAATGTCCAGAAAAGCCGCGCTGTTTATCCTTGACGAACCATTTAACGGAGTCGATCCGGTAGCTAAGGAGAGCATCATTAAGATCATGCTGGGATGTGTTCCGGAAGACTCATCACTTCTGATCTCAACACATCAGATAGGAGATGTGGAGCAGGTACTTGATGAAGCAGTCTTTATAAAAGAAGGAAAGATCCTTTTCCACAGATCCGTTGAAGAGATACGATCCGAGACCGGCAGGTCCCTTTCGGAGACTTATATGGAGGAATTCAGATGAATAAGAGATTATATAAGCTGGAATCAATTGTGACCGGAAAAATAATGCTTATATTCACTTTGCTCGTGGCGCTATATATGCTGCTATCCATCATCTGCACCGTTGCATCGAACAGTGCTTCCACCGATTCCGCTTTTATCATGAAAACGATATTTGTACTCATCAGTGCACTTATCATAATTCTGGCAGGCTTTGCAATGATAAAGAGAATATACAATCTTCTTTTCACCGATGAGGGGCTTGTGAGACTTTCCTTTCCGGTAAAGAATCACGAGCACCTTAATTCCAATCTGAAATATGCAGCCACCCGGCTGGGGATCATGCTGATCGTCTTTTTCACCGGGCTCGGTATCTCCGATGCGGTAGTAAAGAACCGTGTTGAACGCTGGGGCGTAGGTAATCTGTACAGCAGTTTTCTCGATATCTACACCGGGAACGGATTATCCTCACCGGCAGCAAAGACAGTGCTGACTATCGTAATTCTCATCATTGCTTTTGCAGTGATAGCCGCGAATATTTATCTGTCATTTGTTTTCACGCTGACCGCATCAAGCCGGATCTGCGGAAAATACAATATCCTCCGGAAAAAGGGAGTGATATTTATAACCGGCATAGTCATGTACAATATTCACCTTCTGATCGCAGAACTTTTCACACGGATAGAGTACTCATATTCAGAATGGTTGGCATTTGGCAGGGGATATGATCTGTTCGGACCGGATTGTACTCTTCTCTCCGCCATAGATAGGCCGGTCATAAATATACTGATCTATGGTGTGACTGCCGTCCTGATGTACAGGATCTCCGCAAATATCCTGGATAAGAAACTGGACATCTGAAAAGATCACAATATAAGAACAAAAAACCGGAAAGCTATGCTTTCCGGTTTTTCTTATCTCATCCTACCGCAGAACTCTTACAAAATGCAATAAATTCATGCTCGGGCATGGGCTTTGCGTAATAATATCCCTGGATATATTCGCATCCCATATCGCTGAACCATTCGGCTTTCTGCTTATCCTCCACGCCTTCGACGACGATCTCGGCACCGAGGCTCTTGAGAAGGCTTATTGTCTGACGTACGATCTCATAGCTCCTCTTATCGCCCAATCCGTCGACAAGCGACTTATCCAGCTTGATTATCCTGTAAGGGAAGCTCATGACACGACTGAGATTTGAATAGCCCGAACCGTAATCATCAAGCGAGAATCCGTTTCCGTTGTCGGAGATATCGCTCATGGTCCTGAGTACCGCATCAGCAAGATATTCGGAAGCAGTCTCCGTTATCTCGAAATTGATCCTGTCGGGAGAGATCTTGTACTCATCGAGTATATCGCGGATCCTGGATGCCATATTGGCCTGCATGCACTGGACAACCGAAAGGTTTACTTCCAGGAATCTGATACCCGAATTCGCAAGGTCGCTTTCAGAGAGAAATCTGCATACATCCTTGATGACAAACTCACCGATC
This sequence comes from Lachnospiraceae bacterium, assembly GCA_017964745.1. Lineage (GTDB taxonomy): Bacteria > Bacillota > Clostridia > Lachnospirales > Lachnospiraceae > AC2028. The sequence goes on along the minus strand of JAGCRJ010000211.1, from coordinate 208 downwards.
TGGAGTATGCTTCCGCTCTTTTCCGCAGCGGGTATGAACAGTGCGGGAGAGATGAATCCGAGCTGTTCGTCACGAAGCCTTATAAGAGCTTCGGCGGAAACGAATTTTCCGTCTCTGGTTGAGTAGATTGGCTGGTAATACATCTCAAACTTATTATTCTTGATCGCATCGGATATGATCCTGTCGAGATTGTTCCTTACAACGAAAT
>JAGCRJ010000210.1 GCA_017964745.1 Lachnospiraceae bacterium | reverse complement strand
TTTTCCGATGACGCCGACAAAACCGGATTTCTTTTCTGACATTTACATCCTTTTGGGTGAACGCAGGAACCGTCCCCGCGTTCACCCGCATAAATTATTTATTCTCTTTATTTTCGGCAGGCGCATCGGTCTTGGGAGTGGTCTGACCGGTAACAGGCTCTGCGTTTGTAAGAGTGTTCATCGTATTCTGATATGCTTCGTACTGAGCCTTCTGCTTCTTTGCACGCTTTGCCGCCTTCCTGGCTGCTCTCTTGTCGGATGCAAGGTAAAGGATCCATCTTACTATTGCAAAGATGATGATAGCGAAGATTGCAAGGTAGATGACGTTGGATACGAACCATACTGCGAAATTCTGGAATCCTCTCTTGATGTCTTCGATGGAATCGCCGAAGCCTTCCTTCATTCTCTCCCAGACAGTGGGCTCTTCATAAACAATGGGAGTATACTCTACCACCTCATTTATATTGAGATATACGGTTGAGTAATTGACCTTATTGTCATAGGTACGGAGCTGGCTTTCCATACTCTCGAGCTGGTATCTGATACCTGCGAGTCTGTCCTCTATGTAAATGATATCCTCGATGGTCTCTGCTTCCCTGAGAAACTCCTCAAGACGTTCCTGCTCATCCATAAGAGTCTTCTTGTGAGCTTCGAGGTCAACATAGGTAAGGGTAATGTCTTCAACATTCTGGCTTCTGTTGGTAATGTTGCCGGCATTTCCGATCTCTTCAAGGAACGCATCAAGGCTCTGTGCGGGTATCCTTACGGTAAGATTTGCGTGTCTTTCCACAACCTGGCCGTTATAACGGCTTCCGTTGTAGGTGTTGATGGACTCAAGATATCCGCCTGCGTTTCTGACATATGTCTCGATATCGTTGTAGAGCTTATCAAATTCCTTGGTCTCTACATCGATGTTGGCGGTGGTGATCAGTTTTCTGTTCAGATCGGCAGTCTGGGGAGTGGTCGCACCGGAATCTCCGAGACGGGCAGCTGAACCGGGGTCTGTGCCTTCAGAGGCCATCTCCATTTCAGCGACAGCATAGTCATCAAAGTAGCCGTAATCATATTCATCGCCCTTATAATCGTAGCTTTCACCGGCTGTGGGAGCAGTTGCATAATATGCGCCGTTACCTGCAGCGGAATCGTAAGAAGCTCCGCCGCATCCGGTAAGGAACGCCATAGAGCAGATACCTGCGGCAATAAGTTTTTTGAACATCGAATTCTTTTTCATAAAGTTTCCTCCTGTAATCAACCTTACAGCAGACTCTCTACGGTTCCGAAAAGATCTTCGTTTTCCCTGATGAGTGTTTCGTTTCCGACTACAAAAAGCTTGTTGTCGGCCATGAACTCCCTGATATACTCCGCCATCCTTCTCATATCGGCAGGTGTACAGTCAAGAACCTGATCCCTCTGCCTCTGTACCTCATCGAAGGTCATGCCTGTCATATAAGCGGCAAAGCTTCTCGCTCCCCTTGCGGAGGGGGTGAGAGGTATATCGAGTTCACTCACGGTTCCGATGATCAGTTTGGTCATCTCCCGCTCGTCTGCATCGAAGGCCGCAACATCGTCTGCTGCCCCTTCATATACATCGACGGTTTTTGTAAGGTTCGGGTCACGGTACGAAACAAAAAATGCAGATCCGTTCATTCCGAAATTGTTCATGACTCCGTAGGCACCGCCCTTGACCCTGACATTCACCCAGAGATAATTGTATCCGAGGTATACCCTGAGCACCTTGAGAACGCCGTCATATACAAGACCGTGCCTGTTGAAAAGTCCGGCCCTGCAGACAAATACGACCTGCCCCGATGTGGTAAGTCCCTCATTCTTTTTGATAAGTTCGATATTCTTTCTTGCGGGGCGATGCTTTTCGGTATAAAGCTCCGTTTTGAAAGAAAGAATCTTTTCCTTAAGCTTATCGGCCTCTTCCGTACTTCCCGTATAATCCACTATCAGATTTTCCGGTCTGAAGATAAGTCCGGTCACATATGTAAGGCATTCCTGAAGGTTTGCCTTGGACGATTCATAATCGGCAAGAAGATTACAGATAAACCGGTAATAGGTGACACCGGACATAAGCTCGTTATATGCAGCTTCCTTAGATACGGATGCAAGTGCCCTTGCGGAAGCCACCGAATGTCCCGCTGAAAGGAAGGAGGACTGCATTCCGTTCTTGATCTCGACAAGAATATCTCTTATCCTCTTTAGATCCTTGAATCGGGATGTAAGAAGTATCTCCCTGAACAGATCGAAAGCTTCGTCCGATCTTTCAAAGAAAAACTTTCCTTTCATCTCAAAGGTTGCGGTGAACTCATCCGGCTTTCCGAATAAAGGATAATGCTCGGTGGAAACCGAAAATCCGCCCATGCAAAGATCGATGAGGGGACTGAGCTCTTCATATTTATGGCTGTCGGTATCGACCATGGACAGCACGTCTCTGAGAAGTCCGACATACGGAACAAAATCCGTTCCTATCTCGTCGATCTTAAAAGCCAGTCTCAGATAACCGATACGTCTGGTATCGATATCGTGAAATACAAAAGGAATTCCGTCCACATCCGAAATATCGTTCGTGAAGGCTTCCGCCTCTCTCTTAAGGTCACTTCTCTGAAGCATCGGAAGCGATCTTACCGCAGCTTCGGAATCGGGAGTATCCCTGAATTTATCAAGCTTTTCCTTGATGGTATCGATAGCCTTTTTCTCTTCGGGAGAAAGTCTCTCCTGAAGTATGTCGAGCTTTTTGCGGAGCTCTTTTTCCTTTGCCTCGAGAACACCCTCGGTGGGACGGACGCATACATAGCTCTTATGCTTATTGCCGATCAGATACTTTCTTACAAGCTTTTCGAAATATCCGGTATCGATGTTTTCCCTGAGGAAATCGAAATCATCACCCGCGATAATGTAATCGAAAGGCTTGGTATCGTCATAGAGCCATGAATCATACATGTTCAGGCAGTACATAAGCCCCTTGGGATATCTTCCGTAATCCGCTTCCCTGTAACGGAATTCGGCGGAATCGATCGCGGCCCTGAGGGCATTTTTGTCAAATCCCTTCTTTGCAACGGACTCGATGGTCTCGGTAATGAGCTGTCCGAACCTCGTCTCCATGCTCATTGCGGCATCCTTGCCGATGATGCTGTAGAAGGGCTGTCTTACGGAAGTTTCAAAACGGCTGGACACATCGCCGACCACGCCCTGCTCCGTAAGGATCTTACGCAAGGGGGCACCGGGATATGAAACAAGTGCGTAGTCGATCATGTCGAACGCACGTCTGGTCTTGCCGTCAAGGTCCGCATCCAATGCAAAGTTGACCGAAAAGAAAGTATTCTCATCGGCGTTTTCTCCCTGTGAAAGCGGGCACTGCTTATTTACATGAACGGGCTGCTTGAAGGGATCTTGAAGCTTTATTGAAGAATCGATCTCGAGAGCACTGAATCTGGACAGGTATTTCCTGTCGATGAAATCGAGATTCTCGGCCATGTCGCAGTTTCCGTACAGAAGGATATAGGAATTGGAAGGATGATAATATCTTCTGTGGAAATCGAGGAACTGCTCATATGTCAGTGCGGGAATGCAGTCGGGATCTCCTCCGGATTCGACACCGTATGCTGTATCCGGGAAAAGAGAGAACATTGACTCTGACGAGATGATGTCTTCGGCGGACGATCTCGCGCCCTTCATCTCGTTGTATACGACACCGTTGATGATGAGCTTTCCTTCATCATCATATTCGTAATGCCATCCCTCCTGACGGAAGATGCTCTCGTTCTTGTAGACATTGGGATAGAAAACCGCATCAAGATAAACGTGCATCAGATTCCTGAAGTCCGCATCATTGGTGCTTGCGATCGGATAAACGGTCTTATCCGGATACGTCATAGCATTTAAGAATGTATTGAGAGAACCCTTTACCAGCTCAACGAAGGGATCCTTTAAAGGAAATTCCCTTGAACCGCACAGGGTGGAATGTTCGAGAATGTGTGCAACGCCCGTGGAATCGGTGGGCGGAGTCCTGAATGCTATCGAAAAGACCTTGTTGTTATCATCGTTTTCGATCAGGCATACCCTCGCACCGGTCTTCTTATGGACCAGGCGGTAGCCGACGGATGCGATATCCGCAAGATCATATTTTTCAAGTATCTCATAGCTTTTAAGCTTTTCAAGTTCCATAGCTGTTCCTTTTCCGGTCAAAGATCATACAGTAAGGAGCGCCAGTTTGCTTCCTTTCAGTTCCTGTATGACAACACTGAGTTTCTTCTTGTCTTCTTCGCTTATCGCGACAAGATCTTTGATGCCGATGTATTTCGTTACATAGCGTTCTTTTTCTTTTCCGAAAACAGACTTCCCGGTCTGAAGAATGCTGACGCGCACCTGCGCATTCATCTGCTTCAGGATCTGGAATACAAAGCTTTCCTTTTCAAGATAATAGAGCACGGTCTCAAGGGTATCCGTGTTCGTATACTTCGGGATGATGCTCTCTGCGACAACCTTGCGGAACTTAAAAAGGATGTCCTCGCATTCGGTTATCTCCTGAAGGGTGTACTTGCTGCCCACATAGAAATATCCCGTATCCTGAATAAAGTATTTATAATCTTCGTAAGTCTGTTTCGTCACGACTCTCTATCGTCCTCAATACATTCGATCTTGTATCCGCTTATCTCCATGGCTTCCCTTACAGCCTTTTCGGAGATTCCGGCATACTCCGCGACTTCCTTTACGGTGACCTTTCTCTCAAGCTCTTCCGCAAGTTCCATCGCTTTGTCATATACCTTGTTGGCCTTCTTAAGGATCTTGTCTTCAAGGCTGCTTTCGGAGGATGCTTCGCTTATCAGTTCCTCCATTGCATCCATAACAAGCTTCATGAGAAAGCCTTCGCAGTCACCCGGTTTTTCCTGTGAATCGAGTATCGATACTCCGCGCACAAGAGCTTCATTGCCCTCTCCGATAAGGTCCTCCAGAAGGACGCCCTGTCCGGTGTAGATGCGGGCAATGCCGACTATGTCCTTAAGATAGCAGCCTATGAGTTTTTCCTTCGAACGCTCTTCTCCCGCCATAGCTGAGATCGTAAACGCGGTCTTTTCACCGTCCGAATAAACGGGAAGTTCTTCAAGGCCTTCAAGATACGCGTTCAGATAATCCGTATCGATCTCATCAAGTGCAAATTCCGATATGACCGCTTCGTTCTCGGAAGGAGTCACTCCGTCCAGCTCGATATCGCCTGCGGGGATCGCATTATCCGATACGGTTATGTCGAAACGTATGCCTCTGCCCTTCAGATAATCAAAGACCATTCCCGTCTTCTCTTCATCGAGTTCGAGAGGAGCGAGTTTCTCCAGTATTTCATTCTTATCAATATATCCGCCCTGAACGGCTGCCTTGCGGCGAAGCTCCTCGAGCGTTTTACCGAAAAGTACTTCTTTATCCATCTTATCCCCTTACATGGGTGTGTGTGAAAAGGTGTATCTGGCAATATTCATAGCTGCCTGCGCATTTGGAGCAGTATCTGAATTCCATATCGGGATCCGAGACCTCCGTCTTTCCGCAGATGGCACATTTATGTCTCGTCTGTGACCTCGGATTCATCTTTATATCCGAAGCCTGGGAGGTTACACCGCCGGTGTTCCTCGTCCTGCCGGAATTTGACATTCCCTGTTTGTACGCCCTGTTAAAACTGTTCCTGCGGTGGATCTGGTAAGGATTGAGTGTCTTGCCCCTGATATTGGACAGGTAGAAAATAAGACAGTTGAGCAGTGCCGCAACAACGGCTGCCTTCTCGGGAGTGTATCCGACAACGAGGATAATGATCAAATACACGGCATCGACAATACCGAGCCATTTCATCTTGATCGGAATGACGAAATACAGTCTGACTATATCGTTGGGATAAGTCATTGCAAAGACTATATATATGGAGACATTGATGTAATATGTGCTGAACGCAAACCAGTCCATGGCCATATTCGCGTTCTCCATGGCGACAAAAGCTTCATAACTGCCCGAAAAACGTATTATGAGCAGATAGATAAAAGCACATACTATCGCAAGTGCTATACCGGTGAAAATGAAAATATTATATTTTACGGTTCCCCAGGCTCTTTCGAGGATATTTCCGATGGAATA
>JAGCRJ010000209.1 GCA_017964745.1 Lachnospiraceae bacterium | reverse complement strand
TCCGATATCATCTGTTTCATAGAATACATCTGCGGGCGAAGGAACATATGTGATGACCGATTCGCCGTCCTTATCTCCCACGGCATTCATTGAATGGTAGGGAAGATAATAATATCCTGTATCGGCCCCGACATTTTCTATTATCATTTCTTCGGGTTCGTCGGTAATATTAAAAGGCTCAAATCCTCCGCCTTCGAATACATTGGTATCTTCAACAAATCTGTCGACGTAATATCTGTCACCGACAAACGCTCTCAGATATACGGTTTCGGGAGTTTCGGGTGCATAGGTCACTATCAGGTCCGTTTCGTAATCGGGAGTGACCGAACCCACGCCTCCGAGTCTTCCGTGAGCAAGACCTCCCGTGGCATCGTACCTGTTGAACATCGACATAAGGCCGTTCATTACAAGTACCTCGACATAGTCGTCGGTCTTGTTCTTCAGTCTGTTGGAAACATACTTTGTGGAATATTCTTCTCCGAATACCGCTCCCGATACGACAAAGAAAACCAGTGAAAGAACCACCGAGATACCGAATACGGACAGCATTCCCCTTGCGGAAAGGATATAGGAATCATCCGCTCCCTTTCTCCTCCTTCTTCTGAGGAATAACTCGTATTTTTTGTACCTGTAAGGAAGCGCATAATACCCGGCTCTCGAGAGGACAAGCACCGACGCATAGCACATTATCAGCATTGTCATGCACAGATATGAGGGAGTGATATCAATATAGAATGCGACCTGAAGGGGAATGAATGTGATCAGGAAGGTAAGAACCGGATTCATATAACTGGAAATGGTCACATTGAGCATGATGCAGTAGACCCATCCCATAAATATGCACGCTATGGGAACGGTAAGACTTCTGTCCTTGATGATCTCCTCAGAAACCCTGACTGCGGGCAGCGAGAAATAATCTACATAGTGCTGGTTTATCTCATTCAGGAAAGCCTGGAATCCCGAGTTGATATATGCATACATCAGCACGGAGAACACAAAGAACGAAATGAACATGACAATATAACCGACATAGAAGGTTGCACGGTTATAATATACGGACGCGGAGATAACAGACATCACAAGAAGCCATACGAAAACCTTGACCGGATCGTATGCAAGATCAAAGGATCCCGCAAGTCCCCAGACGGTTCCGTATGCGCCGAAGAATATCAGGATGCCCCTGAGAAGAACGGCAATGTATTTATGAGGGATCTTGTCACCTGTGATATCTCCCTCACATACGCCGCGTTCGTTCAGCTCCTTTACCCTGTCCTTAAGTTCCTTCCTGCCCCTGAGGCCCGGATGGGGATCTGTCTGAAGGGTAAGACTCTTTTCTGTTTTCAGGTATTTTGTATTCCTTCCGGACATATCCTTATTACCCCATAGCTCGCGGGGTTCTGAGCCATGAACACCGGATATACTTCGGTTTCCGATGCACGCTCTCTCATTATCTCATAAACGCTTTCGTCAAGATCCGATTCACAGCTTACATTGCTGTAATAGAATGTATTTTCACCGGAATGGTAAACCGCCGTCCTGAATCCCATATTCTCCGACAGCATTTTCTTTCCGAGTGAGTAGTAAAGCCTGAGCGTCTGTTCTTCTTTTCCTTTTATTATCTCGGGAAGAAGCAGATACATCAGGTCAACGCTTCTTTCGTATTCCTTCACGACCAGTTCACGTGCCGAAGCGGATGCCTTCCAGTGAATGTCCTTAAGCCTGTCGCCGGCTCTGTATTCCCTGAGCTGCCTTATGTCCCTGGTCAGTTCTCCGCTCTCGGAGGGAATGTCATCGGCGGGTTCTCCTTCATATTGTGAAAGAAGCATATCGGGGACCGGAACCACGTAAGGCATCACCGGTATCATGATATGAATGTCTGTATTAACGGTGAAGGTTTTGAAATGCAAAGGATCGCTCACAAGTATCTTGTCCGCATCCAGGATGAACATTCCGGGCATGGACGTCTTGAAGGATACGTTCACATGATCGGATATGAAGCTCTCACCGGCAAGCGTGATGGTAAATGTCCTGTCATCCTTTCTGTATGAATTACAGAAGGTATAAGGAATTATGCACCTGAGAAGAGGCACAAAGGTGGTGTTACTGATATGGAGTCTGATCCTGAATTCATCGCCCTCCGTTATCTGCTCGGGAGGAGCAGAAGCCGTAACGGAAAGATGACGGGAGCCGTACGCTCCCGCAGCGATCGATAAAAAAGGAAGAACTATAAGAAAAACAAGAAGAATCGAGGCAAGGGGCTGTCTGTAAAAAACAGCAAAGAGCAACACCGCTGCCGTCATAAACACATATGAAATAATATACAGAACGTTTTTGAATTGTTCCATCTTAACTGATCTTGGGAATGGGAACGCTCTTTATGATCTCGGAAAGGATCTCTCCTATCGAAAGGCCGGATGCCCTTCCCCTGGGTGAAAGCTTTACTCTGTGTGCCGATGTGTAGATCCATGCCCTGTGTATATCCGCGGGAGTCAGGTAATTTCTCTCCGACATATATGCAAGGGCTCTGGAAACCTTGTACAGCGCGATACTTCCTCTGGGAGAAAGACCGAGTGAAAATCTCTCATCATTTCTTGTTGCTTCCGAGAGAGCGACTACATAATCATAGAGTGCGGGATCCGTATATACCTCGGATGCCTCTTTCTGGATACCGATTATCTCATCCGCATTAAAAATCGCGTTCACGGTATCCATTCTGGAACGTGCATCACCTGCGAGAACCTCGACCTCGCTCCCGTGATCCGGATATCCCATTGACAGACATGTCATAAATCTGTCGAGCTGTGACTCGGGAAGCTTCTGCGTTCCGCTGGATCCGTAAGGATTCTCTGTAGCGATAACAAAGAAGGGATCGGGAAGAGTTCTGGTATTGCCTTCGACCGTGGCGCGTCTTTCTTCCATTACCTCGAGAAGTGCAGACTGTGTCTTGGGTGAGGTTCTGTTGATCTCATCCGCAAGAAACAGGTTGGTGTATATGCTTCCCTCGCGGAAAACAAATTCACCGGTCTTCTGATCGTAATATGTAAATCCGAGAAGATCTCCCGGAACTACATCGGGTGTGAACTGTACTCTGGAATAATCGAGTCCCAGAGCTCTGGAAAGTGCGACTGCCAGAGTGGTCTTGCCCACGCCGGGGATATCTTCGAGAAGAACATGTCCTCCCGCGATGAGTGTTGCGAGGACCATTGTCACAACCTCTCTTTTTCCCCTGACTACTTTTTCAATTTCATTGATTACATCATCTGTTCTCATTGATCAATTTCCAGTCTGTGAATTTTTAAAGAGATTAAAGGTTTCTATATCATCCTTGGTGAGTTTGATATTGGATACGGATGTCTTGCCCTCCGGTGTGGTCACCTTGAGTTCAATGACCGAGCCTTCCCTGAGATCACCGTTCGATATCGATTGTATAAATGCAATGGCCTTCGGATGCTGTTCCTGAAATATCCTGATGCGTCCGGCGGCCTGCATCATAGCTATCGGGTTCACTGCCATATGTAATGCCTCACTTCATTAAACTATTCCTGATATAAATGCGATCTCTTCCTTGAGAGTATCGGGAACGGTCTGTCCCGAATTTGCCAGTTTCTTTTCAAGTCCCTCAAGCCTGTGGAGCTTCTGTCCCTTCTTGAGCTCGCTTCTGTCTATCAGTTCGGTGTAGATCGGATTTGTGCGGAGCTTGGCGTTCTGCTTTGCACTGAAAGGACAATAGGTATGGATTATCTGCCTTGCGACCTTATTGAGTCTGGGCGATCCGTTTCCTTCGTACATGATCCAGAGTATGTAGTCGCGGATGAACATTTCCTTGAAGCTGTTCTTGGCTCTCTGCAGGGAGGTCCTGATCTTCTCCTTGATCTCGGGGCTCAGATCCCTGTTCTTCCTGTAGAACTGGACATAATCGAAATACTCGCTCGTAAGCGAATGCTCGGTGACATCGTTCCACCTTGCACCCTGGACTCTCTTGCACATCTCCCATCTGAAATCTCCGGTAAGTCTGATAAGAGTACCGAAGAGATCCTCCGCATGGAATATGCTTATCGCCATTCTTGACGGTGAATTGCGGAGCTTTCCTTCTATCTCCTGCCACATGACGGCCCTTGTTCCCATATTGGGCATCAGTATGAAATCGGGAAGAAATTCGAGATGGATCGTTTCCTTGCCCATGACCTCGATGTTTTTCTGATCAAGGCTCTCGCGGTAATATGCAGAATAATCGATCTCCCTGATCTTTCCGAGCAGATCGGAGATATCTTCGAGAGTGACGAGGGTGGAGGAAGGTTCCTTGATACATGTCTTCTCAAGGAATATGGGACAGAATGTCGTGATCCTTCCGTAGGTCACCTTATCGGCGGAGCGGAAGAAATTATCGAGCTCAAAGTTAACCTTGGCTCTTCCGTCCGACAGTCTTTTCTTTTCTTCTGCCGCATCGATCTTGTTCTGTATCTTCAGCTTATGGATCGTATCGGTGTAGTCGGTATCGAACTCGTCGCGGCTGGGATCCTTTTTGCCGTTATAGATATTCTTCAGCCAGTCATAGAAGGTATAGATCCCGGCGCCGGAATGATCCTTAAGAGTCGATGCGATCTTCGCAAGGTAAGCGGAATACTTCTTTCCGGCAAGTTGCTCATCCACATAACCGAAATAAAGGAACATGAGCACCGGGAGAGTAGGGGTTTTTTCGAGAGTTCTGAAAAATACCAGCTTATAGATATCATAGAACTCGTTTGCGATCCTTTTCCTGAGAGTCGATACATCATCGTCCACGGATTCGGGATCGTCCACATTCTTAAGATCGATCACATGGGTCTTGAAATTAATGACAGTTTCGGATTCTTCTCCGATAAAGTCGATGATCTTATCGAGCGAACCGCTCAGCTCCTCGGTGAATCTTGCTTCATCCTCATCTCCGTCGTCTTCCTCTTCACCCTGAGCTTCGGGAAGGTTGTCCGCCTTGTCGGCAAAAGCATCCATCCTGCTCCTGTAGATTCCGTCATCAAGTCCGACCTCGTCATAGAAGGATTCTTCTATTCTGGTGATCGTCTTTCTGAGTTCGAACATATCGTCACTTCCCGAACTGAGCCTGAAGAACAGTTCGGTCAGATGATCGTAGAGATCGTTTCCGTCGGGCTTGAAATAGATATTGCCGAGCTCCTGCCTGAAGGTATAGTAATTGTCGAGAAGCTGGTATGCCTTTCTGGAATCGAGACTTCCTTTTCTCAGCATACCCATGGTGACGGAAAGATCCGTGGCAACGGCCTTTCCGGTTTCGGACTGATAAAGCTTTGCAAGTCCCGCATAATAATCCGCAAGCCAGGTATCCGAGGATTCTTCTATCAGATATGTGTCCAGCTCGGATATCTCACTGATATCCTCAGCCTTAACGCGAAACTTCTTGCAGAGACTCTTGTACAGGTCAACATCCCTGCCAAGCTTCTGATACAGGTCGCCGGAATGGATCTCGGAGATCTGGCACTGACCGAGAAGGCCGGTGATCTGTTTGAATAATGAACAAAGAGAAACCCTGGCAAAGTCCGAATGCTGTGACAGGAGTTTCTCTAAAGTTTCAAGATTCGTATAGGGATAAGGAACGACAACCGTGTCGGAAACAGCTTTATAGCCGAGGAAGTGAACCTCGTTCACCACCTCGGTTATACCCATAACATCCGCACGGTCGAGCATCATGGCACCGCCGGGATAAACCGCCGCCACGCGCCCCGATATGATCAGGCCCAGTGAAGATATCGCCGAGCCTGCCTCGATTATCGTCTGTCCTCTTTTATATGTCCGGTTTTCAGCCATTTAATGTTCCATCAAGTTCCTGGGCTCTGGTTTCATTGAGTTTCTTACAAGCTTCAACAAACGCATCGACGGGAATATTATGAAGCTGTTCCTTCTGACCTCTTACGGTGACGGAAAGAGTCTTTGACTCAACCTCCTTGTCACCGATGACAACGATGTAGGGATCCTTCATCGTCTTGTAGAACTTGATCTTCTCATTCATATTCCTGTCAGCATAATCGGCTTCAACCCTGACGCCTGCTGCCTCAAGCTTGTCCTGAAGCTCTTTGGTGAAATCATTATGCTCGGGCTTGATTGGAACAAGGCCGACCTGATAGGGTGAGATCCAGAAGGGGAAAGCACCCTTGAAGTTTTCGATGATGATACCTATGAATCTTTCGAAGGATCCGAAGATCGCTCTGTGGATAACGATGGGCTGGCTCATTGCGCCGTCCGCATCCTGATAGGTAAGTCCGAAATTGTGGGGAAGCTGGAAGTCGAGCTGGATGGTTCCGCACTGCCACTCTCTTCCGAGCGCATCCTTCATCTGAAGGTCGATCTTGGGACCGTAGAATGCACCGTCTCCCTCGTTGATCTCATATCCGCCCTCGCCGTACTTCTTGTCGAGGATCTTCTTGAGTGCAGCCTCTGCTCTGTCCCAGGTCTCGATATCTCCCATGAAATCCTCGGGTCTGGTTGAAAGTTCTGCTCTGTAGGTTACTCCGAATGTGGAATAGATCTGGTCTGCGATCTCCATGATATCGGCGATTTCATCCTCGATCTGTGATTCCATTACGAATGTATGGTCATCGTCCTGACGGAATTCCTGTACACGGAAAAGACCGTTCATCTGTCCGGACTTCTCCTTACGGTGTACGAGCCCTACCTCGTTGTAACGGATGGGCAGCTCCTTATAGGAGTGAATGGTTCTCTTATATGCGTTCATCGCATTGGGACAGCTCATGGGCTTTGCGGCCATGGTGTCATCATCGTTCTGATCGTAAACGGGATTGAGTGTTACCTCAGACTGTGAACCGTCTTCCTGAGGGATCACTGCTTTTGCGTC
>JAGCRJ010000208.1 GCA_017964745.1 Lachnospiraceae bacterium | reverse complement strand
GGAAGATCCTGAACAAGGTATCCGTAACTCTCGGAGATTGTCAGGACAGAGCATCCGTCGGCGATTTCAATGATGATGCAATTCAGTGTGTGATCACAGGTTCCGTATCATTCGGAGAGCTTCAGATAAACAGGGTTTAAACTCTTTGATATATATGCATATGCAAAACCGGCAGTCCTTTTCAGGACTGCCGGCTTTTTATTTTCCGGTATTATTTTTCAAAATGCAGCTTTTCTTTCTTCAGATTATCGATATGCCCCATATCGTTAAAGAGCTCGAATCTCGGTATCACCTGCTCTCCCTCGCGTGAGGGAAATTCCACGATCGTAACTGAGCAGACGCCGTAAGGAAGCGATGCGAGAACGAAAGGAAAAGGAAGACTGAATATATGGCTCAGAACCACAGCGCCGGAGCCTCCGTGTGAAAAGAGCGCTATCGTATCGTCACATGCCTTTCTGCAAAAATACGATCCGTCCTTACGCTCAAGTCCGAAATTCTCAAGAAAACCGTCGATCTTCTCCGAGATCATGTGATAGAAAGCGGTACACTTATTGTCCGCAAAATATGGATGCTTTTCCCATTCAAAGCTTCCGATGTATTCGGGGCACTCCTCTAAAAGATCGTTTGCAAGGCTCCAGGGATGGCCTTCGTACTTAAGCTCTCCCTTTTCCTTCTTTTCATCGGTAATGCCCCAGTTTATCTCGTGCATAAAGCCGAGAACATTTATATCAAGACTGTGATCCTCAGCGGTAAAGGAAGCCGTCTGCTTTGCCCTTCCCATAGGCGATGAATAGATCGCGTTGATAGGCTCATCCGAAAGTCTTTTCGCGGTAGCCTTTGCCTGGATAACACCGTTTTCGGTCAGGCAGTCATTTGCATAATCAGGCTCACCGTGTCTGATAAATATCAGTCTCATATGAGGATCCTCTGTACTTTCAGTTTACTGCTCCCAGATCTCGGTGGGAGTCACCTCATAATATAATATCATAGCATCGTACATATCTGTAGGGGCATAATTGATCTGATGATATGACTTGATGAACTTGTAGGTAATATTGTAATCCTCACCAAGAGAGCCGGTGCTTATGGAACGGTTTATCACCCTGCCCAATCTGCTTGAAGAATCCACGGCTCCAAGATCAAGATAATATCTGTTTTCGGACATGGATCCAACCTGGTAAGCAAGGGGATCGTCGGAGCAGAATCTCTGTACGGTCCTGCCCGAGGTTCCGGGGAGATTATCGGAAGTGTAATAATAATCTGTTCCTATCGTGAAATAGCTGTCTCCGTAATCTTCGTTAAGGAAAGAGCCGAGATAAGTGAAATTGGATGAATTGTTCTCTGTCATGTGGCCGTTGTGGCATCCGATCATGATTGCTGAACCGTATTCCTTTTCCTCAATGGCAAGGATCTTATCTACAAGATCCTTCATCGCGGTATCCCTGAATTTATGGTAATTCGTAGTATTTAATTCAAGATCCATGAAGTACTTTATTACGCCTGCTGCGATACGCGCTCTCTCAACCTCCTCAGTTGAAGTAATGCCGGAGTATGCATCATAATTAGCGGTAAGGTCGCCTTCAATCTCATCCATGAGTGCGATTATCTCATCATATCTCGATGCATCATAGGTATCGTACGAATCTCCGAGAAGCTCGTCCATGCGTGTCGTGTAATCGGCATACTTTCCGGCATCAAGCCTTTCGTAAAGATTGCTTATATATACCTTATCGTCGTTATCCTTCTGGATATCCATTCCGTAAAGACGGATCTTGTCACCATCCGCAGCGGTATCGTTGTATGCCCTCATCCATACGATAAGATCGCACATCTGCTGTGTCCTGTAGATCCTGTAGCCAAGGTGATTAACCAGTTCCTTCGGATCACCCTCTCCTCCCTGGATATAATCATTTACCAGGCAGCATCCGCCGAAATCACCCTCGAGGACAAGAGCCCTGACATTGGAATTATTTACGAGCACCTCGAGCACATCGCGCTTAAGCTCCTGGAATTCCCTGTTTCCGTGGGTTGCTTCACCGAGTGCGACTATCCTGGTTCCCTCGGGGATCCTGATATCATCTATCGATGTGACGGCAGCTTCGAAACCTTCGATCCTGCCGGGCTTTTTGAAGTTCATTATACAAACAGCGATCGCTGCGATCACGATCACCGCCGCAATGATGATGGTTTTTGTTTTCTTACTCATATTTTTCATTCTATCGGTACTCCTGATATTGTTTTTTCGAACGAAAGAAAGTATATCATCTGAGGACCCTCAAAACAATTGAGTAAACTTACCGTTACCTTACACATTTGTAAGGTTACAAAAAGGCACCGCAGTTAAAACTGCGGCGCCCCCCAAGATCAATATATTTATATATCAATCTCCCCTCTTATCCTCTGAAATCGATCTGTGTTCCGAGAGATCTCTCGGCTTCGGTCATGACATTGTTGGATGCATAATCGTATGAGTAATCCGATACCTTATTGAGAAGCTGATGCATGGAGAATGCCTCTATCATGACATAATCCTTATGCTCATCCGTATCGATCCTCTCCGAGATTGCCTCATCTTCGGCCTTTCTTTCCTCACGGCCTTTTTCGATGCGCTCTTCGCGTTCTTTCTTTGCGGCTTCTTTCTTTTCCTCGGCCTTGAGCTCTTTCTTTTCTTCCGCTTTCTTTTCGATGCGTTCTTTCTGGAGCTCGGTTGACTTTTCTATGGTCGCGAAGAGTTTCTCGTTGCCGTTTGCGTCAACGCTCATACCGAAATTCTTAACGTTTGCTCCGGTACTTGCAAGACTGTTCTTGGCTTCGAGAAGCTTCATCTGGGACATTGCGATGATGCCCTCGTACTTGTTGCGGTAATCCTCATCGGTCGCCATTTTTTCGAGCTTTTCCTCATCGATCAGGACGACCTGCTTTCTGGCATTACCGTACGCCGCAGCATTCTGCTGGACCTGTGCCTTCATGTCCTTGCTGACCACGATGAATTCCATCGTACCGAATTTGGACTTAAGCGTCTTATAATAATCAGCCGCGGTATCGGAAAGCTTAACGTCTCCGATGGTAAATCCGTAGTCGGTCTTTCTCGGAACAAGCGAACTTGTAACGTCAATAGGAGACCATGCTTTGGTCTCTGTCTTGGACGAAGATGCTTCCTTGGCGGAAGCTGCCGCTTTGGTGTTTTCCGATGAGTAGGTCTTGGATGAATTCACGGTCTGAGCATTCTGCTGATAAGCATTAATGCCGTTAATTCCGTTCATAAGATCCACCTCCTTGTGAATTTGCGAACTCCGTTTCCATATAGAAAATCAGATATTTACAGATATCTTATTCTGTATATCGGATGCAAAATTATTAAACTTAACCCCTAAATTTTAAAATACATACGATATTTTATTTCCGGAGACTTGGGGACGGATTTATTCATAGAAAAAGCGGATGGCATAAAAGCCATCCGCTTTGGGGTTAAGATATTATGTTCAGCCCTGGAGTGCCTTGATGATATCGGGAAGCTTTGCATCGACTTCATCGTTTGCAAGCTGGCAGGTACCTGCTGCAGCATGCCCGCCTCCGCCGTACTCAAGACAGAGATTTCCGATGTTAACGGTTGAAGCCTTGTTGATGATGGATCTTCCGATCATTACCGCGGTGTTCTGCTTCTTAAAGCCCCACGCTACGTGAACGGATACTTCAACCTCGGGATGCATGGCATAGATCATGAATCTGTTGCCGGCATAGATGGTCTCTTCGTTTCTGAGGTCGATGACAACAACCTTTCCGTCGATCTTTGCTATCCTGTCAAGCTGGGCCTTGAAGAGCTCCTGCTGCTCGAAATAGAGGTCTACTCTTTCCTTTACATCGGGAAGCTTAAGAACGTCATCGATATTATGGTCGACACAGTATGTGATGAGTTCCATCATAAGGTCATAGTTGGAGATCCTGAAATCATGGAATCTTCCGAGACCGGTACGTGCATCCATAAGGAAGTTAAGGAGTACCCAGCCCTTGGGATCGAGGATCTCTTCCTTGGTGAAATCTGCGCTGTCGCCCTTATCAACGGCGGCCATGATCTCTTCGGATACTCTGGTGAAGGTCTTGGCACCGCCGTAATAGTTGTAAACAACTCTTGCTGCGGATTTAGCTTCGCCTTCGATGATGAACTTAGCCTTAAGCTCATCGGAATGTACTCTGAGGAGTTCGCTCTCGTGGTGGTCGAATGCGAGCTTTACTCTGGGATCAAAGGGGAGGTTCGTGGTGATGTCATCACCGGTAATGTCTACTTTGCCGTCCTGCACATCTTTGGGATGAACGAATTTGATCTCATCGATCAGATCCATTTCCTTCAAAAGCATGGCACAGACAAGTCCGTCGAAATCACTTCTTGTAATAAGTCTTCTGCTCATTTTCCTAAACCTTCCTTGAAAATTTTTTAGAAAACGGTCAAAAGAGACCGCAGGCTCTACTTATTACATTTTATCATCAATTCGGACTTTATCAACCTGCAATCCCACAAAATCACTTAAAGCGACTTAACATCCTCATAAATGAGCTCGGGAGTGATGCGGCAGTCCCTCAGGACATCATCTGCCTTTACTCCGTCATAGAAGATACGCTCAAAACCGTAATTAAGAACCTTCACGTCGGTCTTACCGTAGAATGATGCCACCTTCTGTCCGAATCCTCCGTCCAGGATACCGTCCTCAAGGGTAATGACGATCCTGTGGTCTGCGGCGATCTTCCCGAGCGTTTCGGTGTCGAGACCGGTTGCAAATCTGGGATTAACAAGGGTGACCTTCTTTCCGGTCTGCTCTTCGATGTACTCCGCAGTCTTTTTGCCTATTCCGAAGAAATCTCCGAGCGCAAGTATCGCGATATCTTCGCCCTCTTCACAGATCCTGTACTTCGCGCTTCCGCTGTAATCCGTATCAAAGGAATACTCTGCGGGATGCACGCCGTCGGAAGGAACAGCGATGATAACGGGTCCCTCGGTCTGGTCAATGCCGTAATCGAGCATCGCAAGATACTCTTCACGGTTTGTGGGACACAGGAACTTGATCCCCGGAATATTGGAGAACATACCTATCGCGGAAATACCGATATGGGTAGCATCGCCCATTCCGAATATCGATGCCGAGCAGAGGATGATCGTAACGGGGCTGCCGTTCAGGCTCACATCCTGGGTCATCTGGTCGTAAACTCTCTGCGCAAATGTGGCATTTGTGACAAAGATCGGCTTTCCGCCGTTCTTTGCGATACCGGAGCTCATGGCGGTTGCCTGCTCTTCGGCTATTCCTACGTCAACATAGTTCTTTCCGAGCTTCTCACGGATCTCTTTTCCGAGGCCGACGGCTCCGGGAACCGCTGCCGTGACGACGACTATGCTGTCATCTGCTGCGATCCTTTCCTGAATGTGCTCAGCGAAGATCGAGTTGTAGGATTCCCCGCTCCATTTATGAAGAGGCTCTCCTGTCTCCCTGTTAAAGGGGATCGAATAATGCCAGTTCTCTTTATTTTTTTCCGCAAGAGGATAGCCCTTGCCCTTGACGGTATGAACGTGAACAACAGTCGGGTGATCGGTATCCTTGACCTCCCTGAATGCCTTTATAAGGGCGGATACATTGTTTCCATCCTCAACATACCTGTAATCCAGGCCCATTGCCCTGAACAGGTTGGTCTCGCAGGTTCCGTTCGATTCACGGAGCTGTGCAAGGTTCTTGTAAAGACCTCCGTGGTTTTCCGCGATGGACATCTCATTATCATTGACAACGATTATCAGGTTGGTGTTCATTTCACCCGCATAATCAAGTCCTTCGAGTGCCTCACCGCCGCTTAAGGAGCCGTCACCTATTATCGCAATGACATTTCCCTTTTTGCCTGCGACATCCCTGCCCTTTGCAAGACCGGTCGCAAGGCTTACGGAAGTCGATGTGTGGCCGATATAGAACATATCGTGCTCGGACTCCTTGGGATTGGTAAAGCCTCCTACGTCGCGGAAATGCTCATCATCGATATATGCCTCAGCTCTTCCTGTGAGCATCTTGTGGGGATATGACTGGTGAGCGACGTCATAGACCATCTGATCCTTAGGCGAATCAAAAACGTAATGAAGCGCAACCGCGATCTCCACAACACCGAAGTTGGGACCGAAATGTCCGCCGATCTTGGTAAGGCGGTTAAAGAGCGCTTCCCTCATTTCCGAAGCGAGCTCAGGGAGCTGATCTTCGGGTATCTTCTTAACATCATCGGGACCTTTAATATTCTTAAGATATCTGTATTCCATTATTTCCTCTCTCATAAAATGATCTTGTCTATTCAGGTTGCTGTTAACGTTTATATATCAATAAGGGCTGTTCATCTTCTCTGCGGCCGCAACGGCTTCTTCAAGGCTCATATCGTGGAAAAGGCCTGCTCCGAAGATCCTTCCGGATTTACCGTCATCGACAAACGCTCCTACCACAACTCCCGGAAGCGCCGACTCGGGTGCGTTGGGAGCATTGGGGCCTCCGAGGTCCGTTCTGCACCAGCCGGGATCGGTAAGATTAATGAGCACGTCCGTGCCCTGAAGCTTGGATCCGATATCCACGGTAACCTTGTCAAGTGCCGCCTTACTCGCGGAATAACCCGCCTGTTCCGGCTCAAGTGCTATACCGCTCGTGGTGTTTACTATCCTTCCGAATCCCCTCTCGATCATCTTGGGGATGAAGTGATAACAGATCATCATAGGTGAGATGGTATTGATCAGGAAGCTGGTCATATAGTCCATGGCAGGAGTCTTCATATACTCGGTCCTGTATGCAACCTGCATTCCCGCATTGTTCATTATGATGTCAACATCAATGCCGAGTCTGTCGATCTTCTCAAGCATCTTCTGAACGGTCTCAAGCTCGGAAAGTTCAGCCTCTACGGTCACGCACTCAACTCCGAACTTTTCAATTTCTTCCTTTACCTTGGCTGCGTGAGCTTCGCTCCTGCCCTGGATGATCAGATTGCATCCGCGCTCTGCAAGGAAAAGACTTACAAGCCTGCCTATACCTCTGGTTCCGCCCGTCACAAGGGCCCATTTTCCTTTAACATCTACCATATAAAAACCTCCTTGGGGTTTGTTTTTCATCGTTACTTATCCACTGTACCATACAAAAAGCGAAAAAATGACAATAAGCCAAAAAGTGGGAATACTTATGACAAGTTATGATATAATCCGAACACAGGAAGAAAAGGAGGACCTTTTATGGAACATGTAACATTCACACCAAGCGGTGTATGCTCGAGACAGATAGACTTTGATATAGATGACGGCAAGATCAGGAATCTGGCATTCGTCGGAGGATGCAACGGAAATCTCAAGGCCATCGGAAGACTTGTTGAAGGAAAGAATGCATCGGAGGTAGCCGATATCCTCAGAGGAAACCTCTGTCAGACAAGAGGCACCTCTTGTGCCGACCAGCTTGCCAAGGCGATCGACAGCTACGCAGCCGCACACTGAAACAGGGGGGCGGTTCCGCTACGAGCTGTTGTCTGAAATGCCCGTAAAACCTAGGTTTGCGGGTGTTTTTTCATGCCCGAAAAAGTGGTCCAAACGTGGTCCAGACTATTTTTGCTTTTGAAAAATCCACTAATTTAGCACGTTT
>JAGCRJ010000207.1 GCA_017964745.1 Lachnospiraceae bacterium | reverse complement strand
GAAGAAGTGAGCTCAGACGTCCCAATGCTTCCTATGTTCATACGGTGGAGAGAAACGGTGTTCCCAACGGACTTGCTCCCTCGGCACCCGCTCCTTCCGCACCCGCACCCGCTACTGCGGCAGGCAGCACACCTGCAGTGCAGGCTCCCGCTCCCGTACAGGTTTCAAGCGGTATCCCTGCGATCGAGTGCAATATCTACGTTCCCACCGGTGTTGCATTTAACGGTTCACCCTACTACATCATGGTCGACCGCACCTACAATGTATGCAACGTACTCACCGTGGGCGCTGACGGAACATATTCACAGCTCATCAGGAGCATGGCATGCTCGACCGGAAGAGCCGGACACGGAACTCCCGCGGGAACCTTCAGGATCTATGAGCACACCGCAGGCGGCGGCTGGGTATACATGGCTGACGGAACCTGGGCCGTATGGGGAATGAGATTCAGGACAGGCGGATATATGTTCCACTCCGTATGCTTCGAAAAGAAGGGCGATCTTCTTCCCATCGCCGAGGAAGTTGCCGCACTCGGAAGCAAGGCTTCACTCGGATGTGTAAGACTGTCCGTTGAAGATGCAATGTGGCTTTACAACACCGTACCCGACGGAACTCTTGTAACCATAGCGGGATGACAATCCCGTTTTACACGGAGGGCCCATATTTGGCTATCCGTATAATATATAGTCCCGGACAGATCATGACTGTCCGGGACACTTTTTTTGCTTCTTATTTCTTTTTCACCGCGATACGTTCTATGTCGTGCGGTCATTTCGAAGTACAGTTTTCATTTCATAACTCAGCGAGTGCTTCCTTAAGACGGGGAACGAATACTTCGGGTACGCAGTTATCGTCACACCACTCCTTCATCATTCCGAAAAGAGGCTGGGTACGGAGCTTTGCGATCTCCTGCTCATATCTGTCAGTAAGAAGGCTCTTCCTGCCGCTCTCGATATATGCCTGAAGGCAGGCTGCAACCTCACTTCTTGTTCCGACGCATTCGAAGGGCTTGTTCTCATCAAGTCCGACAAGCTCCCTGAAATCCTTATCGAGAGATTCTTTGTCCAGAAGCTTTTCTCCGAATATCTGCACCAGCTCATCCTCTTCTATGAAAGGACTCATGATGATATATACGAAGAGACACTTGGGGCAGGAACAGCACCATATGCCCTTCTTGCTACCCCTGTTGCAGGATCTGAAGACTCTGTAATAATCCTTACCCTTTGCCGCAAATACCGCTGCGATCTGCGCTTCGGTGAAGGGTCTTAAGAGCGAGAAATAATGGATATCCGAATCGGTTATTCCCTCGATATATTCATCGAAATCCTCTTCGAATTCAAAGCTCTTGGAGTACTGATGGTTTACCTTGGTTCCGGGCACCGTACTCTCGTTGGCGCTGGTCTCATTTGAAAGGGCAATGTACTTAAAGCCGCACAGATATGCGGTGATCACAGCAGAGAAAGCAAATACCGCAGAGATGGGAATATGACCGTTCATATATCCCTCTTCGTTCAGCCTTATTATCTCCGCATCGAGAGTTCTCTTGGCGGTATAAACGCCCTTCTTGTGACTGCACTTTTCAATGACATTGGTCGCGGTCGCATTCTCATTGACAACATAAGTCGTAATATCTTCTCCCTTAAGGAGCTCAAGGCTGACGACGGAATCCTTGCCGCCTCCCACGGGAACGAGACACCCCGAATAAGTCTTATCATCATGAAGAACGGCAGGCTCATCATCCGTGGTTGTGGCACATTCGAATCTGACAAGTCTGTCCTTTGATACGGTAATGCCGTTCCTGTAAAGGAATTCACCGAGTCCGTTGTAATACAGCTTCTTCCACCAGTCCATCTGGGAAGCGGAAAGAGAACCGCACTTGATGACAACCTTCTCGGGACATACCGCCTTGTAGTAGCTTATCGTCTCGACAAGTCCGAGATTGAATACGAGAGCTCTGAGGATCGGATCGTTCAGATCAACGTCTCTTTCTCCGAGAGGGAATTTCCACTCGGGCATGAAGTCCCTCAGACCGGGAATCGAGAACCTGAATCTGACGAAAAGAAATCCGTCCTCCGTTCTCATCTCATATTTTCTGTATTCAAATGTATCGTAAAGTTTTCTGAGATCGTCAAACTGTTTCTGTGACATGATTACCGCCTTGCAATAAAGATTATGCATTATATTTTAAAACTTATTACCACCCGTAGCAAGGACGATATTAAAAAGCAGCCGGTCAGAAAGACCGACTGCTTATCCTGTAGAGTTCTTCTATGTCATCGATGGTTGTTGATCTCGGATTGACCGCAATATTACCGCTCTTCATCGCGTCAGCCGCCATTTCGGGTATCCTTTCTTCATCCACTCCGACTTCCCATAAGGTAGAGGGTATATCAAGTGAATAGTTCAGCGCCCTTATCTCCGCAGAAAGCATCTCCGTGCGGAATGCATCCTTTGAAACCGGGCCCGGTGAAATCCTGCGGTAAATCTCATAGTATTTTCCATGATCCGCGAGAGCATTGAAATCAACCACTGTCGGAAGGATTATCGCATTGGCAAGTCCGTGCGGAACGTCAAAGTATGCACTTACCGGGTGGCTCATCGCGTGAACGTTTCCAAGCCTTGCATGTGAAAATGCAATTCCCGCAAAAAGAGAACCCTGCAGCATTGCCTCCGCCGCCTCCCGGTTTCTGCGGTCCGCAACATAAGCCTTCAGATTACTTCCGATCAGTTCCAGCGCCTTAAGAGCCATCATATCCGAAAACGGTGAAGATGCCAGTGAGATATAGCTTTCCAGCGCATGAACCATTGCATCCGCACCGCAATATGCAGCGGTATTCTTTGGAACCGAAGTTATTAGCTCGGGATCCAGCAGCACCTTCTGCGGAAGAAGATATGCGCTTCCGACCGTCAGCTTATAATTTCTTGAATGATCCGTTATCACGGAAAAAGAAGTAACTTCGGATCCCGTACCCGCGGTAATGGGGATTGCAATCATCGGAACAACAGGACCGGGCACCTTTCCGACGCCTTCGTATTCCGTGATCTTACCACCATATTTTCCGAGCAGTGCGACCGCCTTTGCCACATCAATGGGAGATCCGCCTCCGAATGCGACAATGACATCGGCTCCGCTCTTTTTAAATTCTTCCGTTGCTCTTTCTACCGTTTCCGTTGACGGATTGGCTTCGGTCTCCGTAAACTTACCGCTTTCGATCCCGGCTGCGGCAAGACTTTCCGAACACCTTGCAACAAGTCCGGATTTATCAAGATGAGGCCCCGAAACAATGAATGCTTTCTTTGCTCCGAGCTCACGTGCCATGTCCGGAAGCTTGCCAAGCATTCCCCATCCGAAACAGATATTCTGAGGTACGGAAAAAGAAAAAGGATCCATATATCCACCTCCTAAGCAAGAGCCTCCACGGATTCCCTTATGATCCGTACGGCCTCATCACAATCAGATCTGGTTATGATAAGTGGAGGAACCATACGGATCACATGGTCACCTATTGCAGTGATGAGAAGATGTCTGTGGAGACATTCATGCTTAACATCAACTCCCTTGACCGAATCATCAAATTCAACACCGACTAAAAGCCCCTGTCCCCTTACCTCTTTAACATGAGGAAGTGATCTCAGCTTATCCATGAAATATTCACCCATCTCGGCTGCATTACCCGCAAGGTCTCTCTTAAGAAGTTCATCGACCTGTGCAAGAGCGGCTGCGCAGCTTACCGGATGTCCGCCGAATGTTGTTCCGTGGGATCCGGGTGAAAATGCCTTGGCAACTTCCGCGGTAGCGCAGATCGCACCGATAGGCATACCGCCGCCGAGAGCCTTGGCCATGGAAACAATATCGGGCTTGATGCCGTAATGCATGAAGCTCATCACCTTACCGGTCCTGCACCATCCGGTCTGAACCTCATCAATGAGAAGAAGCATTCCCTTTTCATCACAGAACTTTCTGAGTCCTGTCATGAACTCCATCGTTGCGGGATGAACACCGCCCTCACCCTGTACTGGCTCAATCATGATAGCAATGGTATTTTCCGTACATGCGTCCTTGAATGCCTGAAGATCATTGTAAGGAGCGTAGGAAAAACCGTAGGTCATGGGGCCGAATCCAACCTGGCATCCGTTTCCCGGCTGTCCCGTTGCGGACATTGCACCGAAGGTTCTTCCATGGAAGCCCATCTTAGCAGTAACAATGTGATATCTGTTCGGACCGTACTTTTCGATACCGTATTTTCTCGCCATCTTGATCATTGCTTCGTTAGCTTCGGTACCGGAGTTCTGGTAAAAGATCTTGTCCATTCCGATGGTGGTACAGACCTTCTCGGCAAGAAGTGCCTGAGGAATGGTATACGGATAGTTGAAGGTATGCATAAGGGTCTTTGTCTGTTCAATGACCGCTTCTACAACCTTCTCGTTACAGCTTCCCGCGGAGTTGACGGCAATGCCTGCATAGAAATCAAGATACTTCTCTCCCTTTTCATCATAGAGATATTGATCCTTGGCACTTTCCGCAAGAAAATCGAATCTTTCATAAGTTTCGATCATGTACTTATTTACTTTATCCTTAATATCCTGAGCTGTAAGACCTGTTTCAGATAATCTCATTGTGATTTCCTCCCGATCAATCTTTCTTTTCTCTTCCGATATCATCCCCGGTGATGAATCCCCGGATGATCAGATAATCTTCAATGACCTTCACGCAGTTTTCTATTCCTACTCTTTCACTGTTGAGAGTCATGTCATAGTTCACCGGATTCGTCCAGTAATTGCCATGCGTGTAGTATGCGTAATAATCCGCCCTGTACTTATCTGTCTGTGTGATCGTTGCGTTGGCAACTTCCGGTGTCACACCCATATGCTCGATCGTCCTCTGAAGACAGAATGCTCTCGGAGCTTCTATATAAACGCTCACAACATTATCCCTGCCTTTAAGAACATAGTCCGCGCATTTACCGACTATGACGCAGGACTCCTGATCGGCAAGCGAATTGATGATCTCGCATTGATATTCGAAGAGCTTGTCATCTGATACGAACTTTTCGTTCTTGGCGATGTAGTTTTTGGACCTGGGCAATCCTCTCAGGAATCCGGAGAACCCGCCGTTCGTCCTGATCTTCTCATTGACCGCATTGAACAGATTCTCATCAAGTCCGCTCAGCTGGCTTGCAAGCGTGAGTATTCTGTTTTCATAGCAATGAATGCCGAGATCCTTTGCAAGAAGCGATGCAATCTCCTTACCGCCGGATCCGAATCCTCTCGCAAACGTAACAACAAATTTTTCCATTATCACTGCCTCCGTGTTTTACTTCACCGTCATCCGGCAAGATATCTGCTGAGAAATTCCCTCGTTCTGGGATTTTTGGGATTTGTGAAAATCTGAGCGGGAGGTGCATCTTCCGCAACATAACCTCTGTCCATGAACACGGTCCTTGTCGAAACGTCTCTGGCAAAAGCCATCTCATGCGTAACGATTATCATGGTAAGTCCGGTCGTTGCAAGCTGCTTCATGACATTCAGGACTTCACCTACCATCTCGGGATCAAGTGCGGATGTCGGTTCATCAAAAAGAAGAACTTCCGGATTCATGCAAAGCGATCTTGCAATGGCGACTCTCTGCTTTTGTCCGCCGGAAAGCTGTGATGGTTTGGCATTTATGTAAGGTGCCATTCCCACTTCCTTCAGATGCGTTATCGCTCTGTCGAAAGCTTCCTCCTTGGAGATGTGAAGAACTTTCCTGGTACATATCATGCAGTTCTGAAGAACGGTCATGTTGTTGAACAGATTGAAGGACTGGAAGACCATTCCGACCTTTGCGCGGTAATCGTTAACTTCTCTCTGTACATCCCGTACTTCTTTCCCGTGATACAGGATCTTACCGGAAGTCTGACGTTCCAGCTTGTTGATGCATCTTAAGAAGGTTGATTTTCCGGAGCCTGAAGATCCGACGATACAGATGATCTCACCCTTGCTTATGTCCATATCTATTTTCCGAAGAACCTCATGATCACCGAATGATTTGCTGAGATCATGAATGCTTATTATCTTTTCACCCATATCCCGTCTCCTTACTGGTTATCCATATACTCGACTGCCAGAGCATAATCATTTTTTCCTTTAAGCTTCTTTTCTATGACACCGAATATCTTGTTAATGAAGAAACACAGGACAAAGTAGATAACCGCAATGACCAGATAACTTTCAAAATATTTATAATAGTTACCGCCGACCGTCTTGGCTGCCATGAAAAGCTCCTGAACCGCGATAACATTGTGAACCGACGTCATCTTAAGG
>JAGCRJ010000206.1 GCA_017964745.1 Lachnospiraceae bacterium | reverse complement strand
TCCTCGAGATCACAACTCCCATCCTTACCGCATCATCACCCGAAGGAGCAAGAGACTATCTTGTTCCCGCAAGAAAGCATCCCGGAAAGTTCTATGCGCTTCCCCAGGCACCCCAGCAGTTCAAGCAGCTCCTTATGACATCCGGATTCGACCGTTATTTCCAGATCGCACCCTGCTTCAGGGATGAGGATGCAAGAGGTGACCGCACTCCCGGTGAGTTCTATCAGATGGATATGGAGATGGCTTTCGCATCCCAGGACGATATTCTCGGAGTACTTGAGAAGGTTCTTGTTCCCGTATTCGAAAAGTACGGAATCTATGACCGTATAACTCCCGCTCCTTTCAAGAGGATTCCTTTCAGGGAGGCAATGGAAAAGTACGGAAGCGACAAGCCCGATCTTCGTATCGACCTTGAGCTCAAGGATGTTACGGATGTCCTCGGCGGAATAGATTTCGAACCCTTCAAGGGTCAGACCATAGAAGCGGTTGTCGTAACCGGATTCAATGCAACAAGAAAGCAGATCGACCAGCTTGTAGCTGACGTTGAGGTTCAGACCGCAAGAAAGACCTGCTGGTTCAGAGTCGATGAAAACGGTGAGATCGTAGGAGGTATCGCCAAGTTCCTTCAGCCCATCAAGGATGAGGTCATCTCGAAGATGGGACTTGAGAACGGATGCTTCGTAGGTCTTGCTGCAGGTCCCAAAGCCGTAGCACTCAAGACCGCAGGCGTTCTTCGTACCAAACTCGGAACTCTCTGTCCCGAGCACATGGATAAGGAGCAGTACCAGTTCTGCTGGATCGTTGACTTCCCGATGTATGAGATCGGTGAGGAATCCGGCGAGCTCGAGTTCTGCCATAATCCATTCTCAATGCCCGTAGGCGGACTTGAGACACTTGAAAAGGCTGAAAGAGGAGAGATGGATCCCCTTGATATAATGGCCAACCAGTATGACCTTGTCATCAACGGATATGAGTCCGCATCGGGTGCGGTCAGAAACCACGATCCCGAGATCATGGTCAAGGCATTCGAGCTTGTACGTCTCGGAGAGGCTGAGGTTAAGGCCAAATTCCCCGCTATGTACAATGCGTTCACATACGGAGCTCCCCCTCATGCAGGAGCCGCTCCCGGAGTCGATCGTATGATCATGCTCCTTACAGGCGAGGAATCCATCCGCGAAGTCATAACCTTCCCCATGAACAAGAATGCTCAGGACGTTATGATGGATGCTCCTTCACCCGTATCACAGCACCAGCTTGATGAGCTCCATTTAAAGTGCGTGCCTGTTGAAGAGTGACAGTTGGCTTTGGATAAAGAATGAGATTATATCTTATCGACGTAGAACAATTGCAGGATGAGGAAACAGGCAGGAATCTATGTGAAAGAGCCCGTGACCTGATCGATGTCTACAGAAGGGATAAGGCTGACAGATGCAGGAGCATCTCCGCAAGAGGATTATCCCTTGGTGTCGGTCTTGCTCTTCAGCTTGCTGCGAGAGGCTATGTCGAGGATGTTGCGAGAGCGGCTAAGGGAATACCCATTGCGCTTACCGCAGAGGAAGCCGTCAAGGTTCTTGAAAGAAACGGTGAGCCCATAAAGCTTGCCTACAGCATCGAGAATACCGGTAAGCCCTACCTTGAGCCCGGCATTGATATTCCCGTCGGTGAAACGGGAATTCCTTTCCTCAGCATTTCGCATTCCGGTAAGTTTGTCGCACTTGCGCTTTCGTATTACGAAGTCGGTATCGATATCCAGGAACGAAAAGGGATCAATACCGATAAGATATCGACCAGATATTTTACCGAAAAGGAAGCCGCACTGATCCGAAGGGATCCCGCTCTTTTCTTTACCTTCTGGTCACGCAAGGAAGCCTGGGGAAAGTGTGAGGGCGGAGGACTGGTTCCCGGCCTGCACAGAGACTTTTCCGATCTGTCCAAGGGCTTGTCCAGATATTATCTGTGGAATGAAAATAACAACCCGGAAGGGTATGCGCTCTGCGTTTGCGAGAAAATTTCCTGATCAAGGGGAACGGCGACTGTATGAAGATTTTTCTGTCATGGCTTAAAAACTATAAAAAGGAGGCATTCTTTGCCCCTTTTTTTAAGTTGACTGAGGCCTGCTTTGAACTCTTTGTACCCCTTGTAATGGCACGCATAATCGATATCGGCATCGCACAGAGCGACAAAAGAGTCATCTGGCAGAACGGGCTTATACTGGTCGCACTTGCCGCCGCCGGACTGATAGTTGCGATAACCGCCCAGTACTTTGCGGCCAAAGCGGCCGTCGGAGTATCCGGAAGTCTGAGAAAACAGCTTTTTGCCCGTATCATGAGCATGGAAGCTTCGGAGGTTGATAAGGCGGGAACCTCGACTCTCATCACCCGTATGACCTCGGACATAAACCAGGTTCAGACCGGTGTCAATATGACCCTGAGACTTCTTCTCAGAAGTCCCATCATCGTATTCGGCGCGATGATAATGGCGTTTACGATAGATGTTCCCTCCGCGCTTATCTTCTGCGTTGCGGTACCTGTCCTTGCGATCATCGTTATCGGCATCACGAGATTCAGCATTCCGATGTTCTCCAAAGTGCAGAAGATGCTGGATGCGGTAATGCTCTCATCGAGGGAGAATCTTACCGGTGTAAGGGTCATCCGTGCATTTAACCTTCAGGATGACGAGCAGAAGGCATTTGGCGAAAAGAATGCCGCGTTAAAGAAAAAGCAGATAAGCGCATCGAATTTTACCGCACTTACAAATCCCGTAACATTCATCGTAGTAAATGCGGCGGTGATGTTCCTGATCTACAAGGGAGCAATACGTGTAAACATCGGTGCGATAACACAGGGTCAGGCAGTTGCGATCCTAAACTACATGAGCCAGATACTGGTAGAGCTTTTAAAGCTTACCAATCTGATCGTTACGATAACAAAGTCATTGGCATCATCGCAAAGAGTTGCGGCGGTGCTCGATGGCGGAAGAGATG
>JAGCRJ010000205.1 GCA_017964745.1 Lachnospiraceae bacterium | reverse complement strand
TCTATTATCTTATCGGTGATGCCGCAAGACTTCACTCCGCTATGCTTTCTTTTGCGAGAGATTTCATGATCGACAAGGGATTCACCTACTGTATCCCTCCTTTCATGATCAGAAGCAGTGTTGTTAACGGCGTTATGAGCTTCAAGGAAATGGAAGCCATGATGTACAAGATTGAGGGCGAGGACCTTTACCTCATCGGAACCAGTGAGCACTCCATGATCGGAAGATTCCAGGGCCAGCTCATCGATGAAGCATCGCTTCCCCAGTGCCTTACCTCATATTCACCCTGCTTCAGAAAAGAAGTCGGTTCCCACGGTATCGAGGAAAGAGGCGTTTACAGAGTTCACCAGTTTGAAAAGCAGGAGATGGTAGTCCTTTGCAAGCCCGAGGATTCCATGGACTGGTACAACAAGATGTGGCAGTTCACCGTAGATTTCTTCAGGGCACTGGATGTTCCCGTAAGAACTCTCGAGTGCTGCAGCGGAGACCTTGCGGACCTTAAGGTCAAGTCATGCGATGTTGAGGCATGGAGCCCCAGACAGCAGAAATATTTCGAGGTCGGTTCATGCTCGACCCTCGGCGATGCCCAGGCAAGAAGACTCGGCATCCGTACCAAGGGAGAGAACGGAACATATCTCGTTCATACTCTTAACAATACCGTACTCGCAACTCCCAGAGGACTCATCGCGGTTCTCGAGAACAATGTTAACGAGGACGGCAGCATCAATATCCCCAAGGCCCTTCAGCCTTACATGGGCGGAAAGACCAAGATAGAAC
Source organism: Lachnospiraceae bacterium (assembly GCA_017964745.1). Taxonomy (GTDB): domain Bacteria; phylum Bacillota; class Clostridia; order Lachnospirales; family Lachnospiraceae; genus AC2028. Next base: position 8,760 of record JAGCRJ010000205.1, on the reverse strand, counting down.
CGAAGAAGTAATATGCATAAATTTCTGAGAGCCATCGGCTTCAGTAAAATAAACAGAGACGACATCAAGGAGCTTGTGCTCACGAGTGTCAAAAAGAATGACACAAGGGGCTACACCATGTCCCTTGACGATGTCATGCTTGCGGAATTTTCCAAGGATGTCGGGGAAGGCATCGGCATAACCGCTGCCGGAACCTTCAGTGAGGACGATCTTTTCCATACAGATTATTATTTTCCGTACCTTAAGGGAACCGGCATAACCTCGACCGAGGATGTGTCGGTCGAAAGACATGCCGCAAGAGATTCGTACGCCGGGATCTGTGATGATGTGAGACTGGGAATGTCCCTGATCTTCTATGTCCAGAACAAGATACCCTATATCAGTGCGCAGGTTTCGGGCAAGCTTCCGATCAAGGGCACTACCCTTACCCTGTCCGGACTTTCCATTAAGGGAACGATAATTCTTCCTTCCGATAAAGGAAATCCCGACGAAGCAGCGGACAATCTCCGAAAGGTGGAAAGATACCGCCTTATGAAGAGTGCAAAGGGCGGAAATGAAGATGCGATCGAAGAGCTGACCATGCAGGATATGGATCTTTACAGCGAAGTATCCAGAAGAGTCGGACAGGAAGATCTATACAGCATTGTCTATACAAGCATAATGCCCTACGGAGTCGAGTGCGACCAGTACAATGTGCTCGGCGAGATCGTAAAGGTACGCAGGATCAAGAATAATATTTCCGATGAGGAGGTCTGTATTTTAACCCTCCTTGTTAATGATTTGACATTTGACGTTGCCATCAATATAATGGATTTGCTCGGTGAACCCAAACCGGGCAGACGTTTCAAAGGAATCGTCTGGCTGCAGGGCAGGATCAATTATCCTTCGGATGATGAAGACGATGCCGAGCCTTTGGGTTGATGTTTCCGTAGCTCAGCAGGATAGAGCGTTCGCCTCCTAAGCGAAAGGCCGGCGGTTCGAATCCGCCCGGGAACGCTAAAACGGCATTTCACTATGAGATGCCGTTTTTTTATAACAATCGGAAAACGTTTTGAGGTAACCGTATGAAAGAAAAGACCAAACTCATAGGTTTTGAGATCCTCTATCTCGTACTTGTCATACTCGCTTCACTGCCGGCACACCTGGTCCAGTTCTTCGGAAGAAGAATGCCTGAGGACCTGGGCTTTGATCCGCGGATTGAAACCTACGGGATAGATTACAGATATAATCCCTTCGCTTACTTTTTCGGAGTGTTCATCTTTGTATCGGCTCTGTACTTTTTGTATATCTGGATCCTGAAAAAACGCATGACCCGGGAAAATGTAAAGGGAGTGGTCTTTAAGACAGTCTATGTCCTGGTTGCTCTGGTTTTTTCCTTCATCATGTTCGTGATTCAATGCACCGAACTGCTTTTGCTCCTCGGATTCGACGATAATATCCTTCCCGAATTGGGACAGTTTATTACCGTTTTCATCTGGCCCGTGATCCTTTTCTTATTTCCCATAGCCGCAATGACCTTTACCGCACTTAAAAAGAAGCCGGAAGCATCGGAACCCGCCGAAAAGAGTACGGCAAAAAAAGAATCCGGAAAAAACAGGAAAAAATAAGGCTTTTCCGACAGGACATGTCTTGTCGGGTTGATAAAAAAACGGCATCTCTCGCTTTGTGTCGTGGTCTTTCTGTCGTCAAGTCCCGAAAATAATCGTGAAAGGAGGTAAAAAAATTTGGATCAGAAAAAAACAGGACAATTCCTGAAAATGCTCAGAAATGAGAAAAAGATGACCCAGGAGCAGCTCGCGGAGCAGTTCTATGTAAGTTCAAGAACCGTTTCGAGATGGGAAACCGGAAGCAATCTTCCGGATATTTCACTGCTCGTTGAATTAGCCGATTTTTACGATGTAGACGTCAGAGAGATCATTGACGGAGAAAGGAAAAGCGAGATGATGAACAATGAAACAAGGGAGGTCGCCGATAAGATGGCGGCCTACGCCGGCAACGAAAAAAGTAAACTTTTAAGGGTAATACAGACAATGTCGATAGCGGGGGTGCTTGTGTCACTGCTGTCGATAATAATTCAGGCCGTGGGAGCCGAGCAGGGGCTTAAGACCACTCTGGCTCTTACCGCATCTGTGGCGATACTCATACTTATGTCCATAATCACCCTGTATGTAACGGGGATGCTTGAAAAGGTCACAAGCAGCAAAAAGCTGATGAAGGCGATCAAGATCACATCCATCGTGCTGATCGTACTTGCGGTCCTTTATTTTCTGAGAGTCTTTATAGTCGGTCTTATAGCCATCGGACTCTTTGCCATCTCCATAGCCGGTGAGAAGATACAGGTCGATCCCGATATAGCACATTATAACGACTATATCCATACGGAACTGACTTCGGATGAGCTGAGCAAAAGGGGATATTCGGTATTAAGAGGTGAGATGATCGATATCTGGCCGGAGCACATCACATCCGATATGACCGTGACCGATTACCAATATACCTACTACAACCCCTGGGATCCCCAGTATATTATCTACATGACTGCCGATTACGAAGCGGAGAGCTATGACAGGGAGATCGAAAGGCTGACGGACCTGGGATGTGAAGTATATACCGGGATATATACCGTCACCGGTGAACCGGAAGGCTATGATATCATTTCCATGAACAGCGACGAATACTACGGATTCACATATGCCATGATCCCGGAAGGAGCAGAGGATAATACCCGGATCACATATGTGACCGTATGGTTCTGCAATTATTTCCTGGATCTGGATGTCCATAAGTATATTCCGGATGAATACCTTCTCCCCGGTTTTAATGCGGAAGAGAATAACCCTTATAAACAGGAGAACCTTATCCCGCCTGAGGAACTGACTCCGGAGGAATCATTTTCACTGTTGTTCCCGGATTTTGCGAAGTAAAAAGTAATTAAAGAGTTATAGGAAAAGAGGTGAAAGCATGTCCGAACTATATGCATCCTGGTACGATGAAGTACCCGGGGGAGATTTTATCTCCAAGGCCCCCACATACAAGGTGGGTGAGTATTTTGACCGTTTTCATACGGGAGAGTATGTTTCAGGCGATCTTAAGATGAAGTATTACTGGTACGATCCCAGAGAGTACGGATATGCCGATGACGGAAAGCTTTCCCTTCTTACGTTCCTCCACGGAACCAGCAATTCGCTTGTGGGAGATGTATGCATCAACTACACCGGTGCGGAGCTTTACGCATCGGATCCCTATCAGGAGACCATGGGAGGAGCATATATCCTGATCCCCGTGGCAAATGAGTACCGGGATGACAGCGGCAAGGTACAGGGCCAGTGGGGACCGGATTATCTGGAGACCGTCCACAGACTTTATCTCGATTTCATAAAAGATAAAACTGCCGGCGTCGGACTGCGCATGCTCTTCGGCAATTCTTCAGGCGCAACCTTCGTTCTCAGACTGATGGACAACTATATGGACGATTTCGATGTGGTCCTTCCCGTGGGAAGCGATGCCATCGCCGAAGACTCCGTACTCGATAAGTATGATGAGAAGGGAAAATGCCTGTTCCTGGCTATATGCAGAAGGGATGAATTCCACCCCTACGAGGAGAATCTTAAGGACAGGATGGAGCGCCTTCACAGGATGAAGAATGTATTCCTCTATGTTCCCGAGTGGACGAGGAACGGAGACAAAGGAATCGCATCGATAGACGGCGGTATTGAGATGGGACAGCACTGCCTTATGAACGCCATACAGTCAAATCTCATGTTCGATGACGGAACCCCGATGGAGCCCAGGCTTCCGAAGGGAGTTACCGGATGGATCGCGGATTACAAAAAAGAAAACATTAAATAGATCAAAAAGGTTGCCTCGCGGCAACCTTATTTTATTCTGATGAAATTTCTGAAAAAGATACGTGCCCGGATCTTCGTGTTATTGAGCACAGCCGCCAATAAAACAAGATCGACCGTCAGAGCGGCATAAGCGGGGATCAGGTCAGGATATTTTCTGAGCGAATCCCAGGAGTCATAAATGATATATATATTTATTGCGGTTATCGGCACAACAGTCAGGATCGTGGTGACCCAGTCGAAAACGCCGTACCGTAATCTGTATTTTCCGTTTTTTCTTTTCGTAAAAATGTGATCTATGTATATTCCGGATGTACTTTTGGAAAAAGTCCACACGGACACGGTATAACTGTCAGGAAATTTTCCTTTTTTGTTCTTTGTGACATAAGTCGGATTTCTTTTTTGCAAAAAGAGGAACAGAAAGATTGCGGTGAATATCAAAAAAGATATTAAAATTGTTATCGTCAGTTCGGTCATCCGTTATACTCTGATGGTTCAGCGGCAGATCAGCATATTAAAACTGCGAACCTATGGCAAGGATCAGGCAAAATAATCCCAGGGGGAATGCGATGATCAGTAATACGGAAATCAGTCCGCGCAGCTTTCGTCCTTTTTTGGTGGCCAGTCCGACTATACCGCTGATGAGCGATACAAGATTCGATATCAAAAGCATTCCGCCCAGTCCTTTTCCCCAGAGCATAGACCAAAAATTGGAAGCACGGCCCGCCGTGTATTCGCCGAGATATGCAAACCCCAGTGTCAGGAGCATGAGTATAAGCTGAAGTGCCAGCCAGATGATAAGGAAAACGGTAGATCCGTTTATGTTTTTTTGTGATGTGTTGTCCATATCGTAATTGTATCATCCTCTGCAATAATTTGCTAAAGCCTGTCATTATTTTGCAAAAAAGAAAACAGTTTCTACACAAGCAGGCAAAGACGTGATAGTATAAGTACATAGCGTCCAGACACGCAGTCCAAAACAAAATACGGAGGAAAATTCTATGCAGTTTATTTCAGTTCACAGCGACGAGTTCAAGAGATACGGACATGTCATCACCGGATACGATGTAGCACCCCTTCTCGATGCAATGGAGAAGATCGAGCTTCCCGCAGAGGGCGTTGCTTACGAGCCCGGCATCGACAGCCTTGAGGCTTGCACCGACCTTTACAAGGATTTCACCGACCGCGCTTACGGCGGAATGCCCATCCAGATCGGAATGTGCTGGGGCTCCAACACCAAGCTCAACTGCCTTGAGTATCACAGAGGATGCGAGCTCAACATCGGAACTTCCAAGTTCGTGCTCCTTCTTGCCAAGATGGATGACATCGTTGACGGAAAGCTCGACACTTCCAAGGTTAAGGCATTCGTGGCAGACAAGGGTGATGTCGTAGTCGTTTACGAAGATACCCTTCACTATGCACCCTGCAATGCAGAGGGCGAGTCAAACTTCCGCGTTTGCGTAGTTCTTCCCAAGAACACCAACACCGATAAGCCCGCTCTCAAGGAAGGCAACGACGAGGATAAGCTTCTCTGGGCCCGCAACAAGTGGCTCATCGCTCACGCAGAGAGCAGCGAAGCAGCATCAGGTGCTTATGTCGGACTTACCGGCAAGAACATCGACATCGCAGTCGACTGATACTTAAACCTATAAAGCAAAAAGCCCGGGGACTTCAATTCTCGGGCTTTTTTGATTAAAATGAAAAAGTAAGTATCTGAGTTTTGGGAGAAAAGAATGAGTAAGTACGAATATATTTTATTTGACCTCGACGGAACCCTGACCGATTCCGGACCGGGTATCATGAACGGCTTTGAATATTCCCTCGGCAAAATGGGAGTCGAATACCCCGGCAGGGATTATCTGAAGCAGTTTGTCGGCCCCCCTCTCGGCGATTCCTTCGAAAAGACTCTCGGTTTTTCTCCTGAGGATGCAGCGAAGGGTATTGCCTTTTACAGGGAATACTATGCGGAAAAAGGTGTCTACGAAAATGATGTCTATCCCGGCATCCCGGAGCTTCTCGAAAAGCTGAAAGCATCCGGCAAAAAGCTGATAGTCGCAACGACCAAAGCGGAGCTTATGGCTAATGTCGTAATGGATCATTTCGGACTCAGGAAATACTTCGATCTGATGGTCGCATCTAATAATACCGACAGGAAAAATAAGATCGATGTCCTGAGCTTCGCCATAGAAAACGGCGGTGTCGACACAAAAAAAGCCGTGATGGTCGGTGACAGATTCTATGACATTACGGGTGCGGCTCATTTCGGAATGACATCCGTAGGCGTTCTCTACGGATACGGAAGCAGGCAGGAGCTTGAAGAAGCGGGAGCTGCATATATCGCTGAAACGGTCGGGGATCTTAAGGATATTCTTCTGTAGATCCGTGAAAAGAAAAAGTGTCCTGTGCAAAAGGACCGAAGCAGTATCAGATGATCAGATATCAGAAAGACATGACTCCGTTCGACATGGCGGAGAAACCTTCAAAACAATATTTCTTTTTGGTCCCGCTCATATGGGCTGCCGCAAAGCTGTCCTATATAAAGTGCGGTATGAAGATAGACAGGTCCGGGATAAAGGGAGTGAAGGGACCTTTTCTAATCATTGCCACACACCAGGGCCCTGCCGATTATTCCGCCGCTCCTTTAGCGGTGTTCCCTCACCGTGCGATGTACGTTTCGGATATGGAGGGCTTCCTCTACTACGGAAAATGGCTGTACAGGGGACTCGGATGCATAGGAAAAAGAAGATTTGTTTCCGACATCACTGTCATAAAAAATATGAAGTATGCTTTTTCGAAGGGGCAGTCCGTTTTCGTATTTCCCGAATCGAGACATTCGAATGTCGGAACAACTGCGTATATCCCGAAGAACCTCGGAAAGCTCTGCAAGTTCATGGATGTTCCGGTCGTTCTTTTTACCCTTTACGGTTCCTACCTTGCAAACCCGTTCTGGGATGAGCTGCGCACGAGGAAGGTTCCTATAGAGGGAAAGCTCACTTTGCTATATTCGAAGGACGATCTTAAGGATGCTTCTCCGGACGATATACAGAGGCGACTCGAGGAAGGTCTTGAGTATAATGAGTACGAATACCAGAAGGAAAAGAAGATCCTGATCAATGAACCCTTCCGCGCGGAGGGACTTCACAAGCCTCTCTATATCTGCAAAAGATGCGGTGCAAAGTATAAGATGACAAGCAAGGGCGATACCCTTAAGTGCACGGCCTGCGGAAAGGAATTCCTTTTAAGGGAGGACGGATCCCTTGAAGAAAAGGACAGTAAGGAAAACTTTGTGATCCCTGACTGGTACGAATGGGAAAGGGATCTTGAGATCGCGGAGTGCAGGAAAGCCATAAAAGAGGGATGCTTTAACAAGACCTATAAGGTCAGGGTCGAGGCGCTTCCGAATGAGAAAGGCTTTGTGGACCTTGGTGAAGGCGCTCTTGATATGGACGAAAAGCAGTTTACGCTCCGTTTCGGAAAAGAAGGCGATGAACAGATTCTTTCTTTTCCCCATAAGTCAAGGGAATCGGTCCAGACCGAGTATGATTACCGCGGCGTAAAGGGACAGGGCATCGTGCTTTCCACGAAGGATTGCTGTTATTACCTTTACTGTGATGCTGAGGATTTCAACCCCACCGAGCTTCAGTTTTTGGGCGAGTGGCTGTTTCGGGATCCGGAAGGAAGATAGTCTATGAACGAACCTTTTGTTAATATCGACCTGCACGGGATGCGTACGGACGAGGCCGAGCGGGTTCTGGAAAAAGCCGTTAAGGAAGCGGGCTCCGGAACATATCAGATCCGGGCGATTCACGGATTTAACCGCGGAACGGCACTTCGTGATATGATATATGACAGTTTTAAGTATAATGACAAGGTAAAAAGAGTGATCCCCGGGGATAACAGGGGCATCACGATACTGGTACTTAAGGAACTTTATTGAGGTAAGACTATGAAGATCATGGCCAACAGGATGGATCTGGGATTTAAGATGCATCAGGAAGAATATGAGGAAGCAGCGGTCAGAGTGCTCAGGAGCGGATGGTACATTCTCGGAAAAGAGGTCGACGCTTTCGAGTCGGAATATGCCGCATACCACGGGGAGGGCTTTTCCTGTGCGGGCGTTGCGAACGGACTTGATGCGCTCGTCCTGGCGGTAAGGGCATTGGGTATCGGCGAAGGAGACGAGGTCATCGTCCAGGGCAATACCTATATCGCCTCCGTCATGGGCATTTCCATAAACGGTGCGACTCCCGTATTTGTCGAGCCCGATGAGCACCATCAGATAGATGTTGAAAAGATCGAAGAGGCGATAACGGATAAAACGAAAGCCGTTATGGTCGTTCATCTCTACGGACATATCTGCGATATGGACAGGGTAACGCAGATATGCAAAAAGCACGGTCTTAAGCTGATAGAGGACTGTGCCCAGGCGCACGGTGCAAGGTGGAACGGCAAGCTCGCCGGAACTTTCGGCGATGCGGGATGTTTTTCCTTTTACCCGAGCAAGAACATCGGAGCCTTCGGAGATGCCGGTGCGGTCATATCTCCCGATCCCGAGCTTATCCGAAAGATCAAGGTCCTGAGAAATTACGGATCGGGCAAGCGCTACTATAACGAGGTTGTGGGTGTAAACAGCAGACTCGATGAGATGCAGGCGGCGCTCCTTCGGGTAAGGATGAAATACATAGACGAGATCACGGAGGAAAGAAGGAAGATCGCATCTGTCTACAATTCTAAGATCGTAAATCCCGGGATCATAAAGCCCGTTCAGCAGGAAGGCGGTTATGAGGTCTATCATCAGTACGTCATAAGAAGTGAGCGGAGGGATGAGCTGATCGAATACCTTAAGGAAAAAGAGATCGGCACCATAATCCACTACCCGGTTCCCCCTCATCTCCAGCAGGCATATGAGTATCTG
>JAGCRJ010000204.1 GCA_017964745.1 Lachnospiraceae bacterium | reverse complement strand
AGCCCGCACCGAAAATGAAGCTGACGGCACATCCTGCCTTGGTGGTTCCTTTCCAGTAAAGACCATAGAGGAAGGGGGCAAGGAATGCACCTGCCATTGCTCCCCATGAAACACCCATGAGCTGTGCAATGAAGGTTACGTTTGAACGGTACTGTACGATCGCAAGAACAACGGAGATCGCGATGAAGACAACGATCAGTGCCCTTATCCAGAGAACCTGCTTCTTCTGGCTCATATCCTTTATGACGGTTCCCTTGATAAAGTCAATGGTAAGGGTTGAGCTTGATGTCATGACAAGAGATGAGAGAGTTGACATCGAAGCGGAAAGAACAAGTATGACAACAAGTCCGATAAGTGCTGGACTTAAGTTGGAAAGCATTGCGGGAATGATCGCATCGAAGCCCTGTGTGGAAACATCTACCATATCTCCGAAGAGTCTTCCGAAACCGCCGAGGAAATAACATCCGCCGGCAACCACGCCTGCAAAGAGGGTTGAAATGATGGTTCCCTTGGTGATGGATTTCTCTGACTTGATCGCATAGAACTTCTGGACCATCTGGGGAAGTCCCCATGTTCCGAGCGAGGTGAGGATAACAACTCCGATAAGATTAATGGGGTCGGGACCGAAGAAGGAGTTGAACACACCGGGTGTGGTGCTTACGGCCTCATCGGTGACGGCTGCGAGCTGGTCGAGAGAAGCAAGAAAGCCTCCCTTGGTGTTGAGAACCGCAAGGATAACGGCAACGATTCCGAATAGCATGATGATTCCCTGGATGAAATCATTGATCGCGGTTGCCATATATCCGCCGGCAATAACGTATACGCCGGTAAGAATGGCCATTACGATGATACATACGGTGTAATCGATGTTAAATGCCATTCCGAAAAGTCTTGATAATCCGTTATACAGCGATGCGGTATAAGGGATCATGAAGACGAATACGATAAGGGAAGCGAAGAGCTTAAGTCCCTTGGAATCGAATCTCTGTCCGAAGAATTCGGGCATTGTCGCGGAATTAAGATGCTGTGACATGATCCTGGTACGTCTTCCCAGAACTCTCCACGCAAGCATGGATCCGAGAAGCGCATTTCCTATACCGATCCAGGTCGAAGAAATTCCGTACTTCCATCCGAACTGTCCCGCATATCCTACGAATATAACTGCGGAAAAGTAACTTGTTCCGTATGCAAACGCGGTAAGCCAGGGACCTACGCTTCTGCCTCCGAGTACGAATCCGTTGACATCGGTAGCGTTTTTACGGCAGTAAAATCCGACTCCGATCATTACGGAAAAGAAGATCACGAGCATTAAGATTTTGATTATCATGGAATACCTCCGGTATAAACTTACGCCCCTCATTAAGCGGCTACGGGATTCATTTTAGCACTTTAAAGCGTTAGTGTAAATAAGTAAAAAAAATTTCGGGGCTAATATTTTTGCCCCGAAACATTTTAGCCTTATCAATCCTTCAGATCGTATTCGAATCCGTTCAGTACAACCCTTGCCCTTCCGTACTGGATCTCTATCCTCTCGGGCGGCAGGTATTCCCTGAGCTTTATCGCGGTGTTGATCTTTACCGTTGTATCCGAATTGATGAGAGTCAGATCGGTATCTCCGGTAAATCCGCCGAAAGGAAGGACCCTGTCTCCCTTCGCATAAACCCTGAGTGATGCTCTTTCAAGCTTGAAAAGAGTCGTTCCGTCAAGCGCCGCAACACCGGAGCATCTGTCATCATGGGTCTTGAGGACAAGGCTCGCATCATGGACATAGACTTCCGTCTTTTCTCCGGTAATGCTTCCGATACCGACGGCTTCGTTACCGCTCATAAAGATCTTGACCGATGAATTCGACAATGTAACCTTGCTGTTTGCACTGTCGCATCCGATCGCGGTTCCCTTGATGGTATTGAGCTCTATATTGATATCGCAGCTGTCCACATCAATACTGACATCATTATAAAGAGTACCTATTCCGAGAGCCCTGTCACCGTTCATCTCAAGAACATACTGACCTCTCTTGAGAGCGATATCTCCGCCGTAACCGGATCCGATACATACACCCATATTTCCGTTTGCATCGATCCTGAGAGCTCCGCTGTGATCGAATATAAGACTTCCGTGGAATTCGTTCACACCGGCTCCTATGCCGAAGTATTCGTCATCATCAAGCTCTATGCTGAGATTACCGTCTCCCTTAAGGGTAAAGGTGGATGACTTGGGAACACGGATGCCTCCCATGGAAAGATTGTTCTCTCCTATAAGATCGAGATTCACATCGCAGTCATTTCCCAGAACTATGCAGGGAAGCTTGTTCTTGCTTACAAGCTTTATATTCTCAACGGTGAGTTCACATTTGACTCCGTCCGCTATCTCGATGCCGAGTGCAGCCTGTCTTCTGGAATCACCGGTGATGGAGAACTCGCCGTCATGAGCTATGAGTATGGTCGT
>JAGCRJ010000203.1 GCA_017964745.1 Lachnospiraceae bacterium | reverse complement strand
TGTGATCAGCGTATGGATCGGAAGATGGTCTGTCATAAGCGGATTCTTCAACTCTATCTACAGCAGTTTTATCCCTAAGTGATCTTTCCATGGAAAAAAAGATCAGACTGAAAATATCATATGACGGCACGGCTTATCACGGCTGGCAGATCCAGGACGGAGCTGTCACCGTTGAAGGCGTTCTCACGGAGGCTGTGAGCGAAGCGGTCGGAAGTCCGGTCGAGCTGATCGGAGCGAGCCGTACCGACGCGGGGGTTCATGCCCTTGGGAATGTTGCCGTATTTGATGCGGACACTCCCATTCCCTCCGATAAGATGGCCATGGTGCTCAATAAGCTCCTGCCGGATGACATAAGCATCGTATGCTCCGACGAAGTGCCCTCTGACTGGCACCCGAGGAAACAGGACTGCCGAAAGACATATGAGTACCGCATTTATACCTCACCGGTCCGTATGCCCTTAAAACGCCTGTATGCGCATTATACGTACAATGACCTCGATATAGGGGAAATGGACAGGGCGGCTGCATATTTCACCGGAGAACACGATTTTACGGCCTTCTGCGCCGCGGGGAGCCAGGCTGTCACCTTTACCAGGACGATTTACGCCTGCAGCGTGAAAAAGGACGGAAATGAGGCTGTTATCAGCGTTACGGGCAGCGGCTTCCTTTATAATATGGTCCGTATCATCGCAGGAACCTTGTTTGAGGTCGGCCTTGGAAGGAAAGAAGCGGACGATATTCCCGGGATAATAGACTCCCTGGACCGCAGAAAAGCGGGTCCCACACTCCCCGCATGCGGCCTTACCCTTATCGGATACGAATATGAGGATCATCCATTCTAAAAAAGTCCCCGAAAATCGCGATTTTTCGTTGACTTAACCGTACCCGTGTTGTAAAATGTTAATCCGTGGCGGGTTTATGCGGCCCGGACATCCGCATAATGCAGATCCTGTCACATATATGCCAAGGGGGTAGTACCCGTGATGTATGCGTCTCCCAAACGCTTAAGTCTGCAGCATGATATTTTGATTTTCTTTTATGTACTGTTTGGAGGAATAAAATGAAAACTTATATGCCCAGTGCGGCTGCCATTGAGAGAAAGTGGTACGTCGTTGACGCAACAGATAAGACTCTCGGACGTCTTGCATCTGAAGTTGCTTCAGTCCTGAGAGGAAAGAATAAGCCGATCTTCACTCCCAACCTTGACACCGGTGATTATGTTATCGTTATCAACGCTGCAAAGGTTAAGGTAACCGGCAAGAAGCTTGATCAGAAGATCTATCACGATCACTCCGATTATGTAGGCGGAATGAAGGAAGAGACCCTTAAGGACAGACTTGCAAACTCTCCCTGTGAGGTAGTTGAAGGTGCTGTTAAGGGAATGCTTCCCAAGGGACCTCTCGGAAGACAGATGTACACCAAGCTTCATGTTTATGCAGGTGCAGAGCACAATCATGCAGCTCAGAAGCCTGAAGTACTTGAGTTCTAAGAAGGGAGATAAGAAATGGCTAAGAAGTCAGATGTAAAATATTACGGAACCGGCAGAAGAAAGTCTTCTGTCGCTAGAGTATATCTCAGTGCCGGAAAAGGTGAGATCGTTGTTAACGGAAGATCCATCGATGATTATTTCGGAACCGAGATCCTTAAGACCATAGTTCGTCAGCCCCTCGTTGTAACCGGTACCGAAGGAAAGTTCGATATCAGCGTTACCGTTAAGGGTGGCGGAACCACAGGTCAGGCAGGCGCTGTTCGCCACGGTATTTCAAGAGCACTCCTTGAGGCAGATGCTGATTACAGACCCGTTCTCAAGAAGGAAGGATTCCTTACCAGAGATCCTCGTATGAAGGAAAGAAAGAAGTACGGTCTCAAGAAAGCACGTCGTGCGCCTCAGTTCAGCAAGAGATAATCATACAAAAAGGACTCCTATACAGGAGTCCTATTTTGTATCGTCCCATTCCACTTTGCCACGAAATTTAACTGAAAATTATAAAAATGTAAACTTTGCTTGGTTGCCCC
>JAGCRJ010000202.1 GCA_017964745.1 Lachnospiraceae bacterium | reverse complement strand
CGTTGATCGTGCTCATGGCTCAGATAGGGTGCTTTGTTCCCGCAACAAGTGCCGATATCTGTGTTGTCGACAGGATCTTTACCAGGGTCGGTGCATCCGACGATCTTGCGAGCGGCCAGTCCACATTCATGATAGAGATGAATGAGGTTTCCAATATTCTGAGGAATGCAACATCAAAGAGCCTTCTTATTCTCGATGAGATAGGAAGAGGTACCTCGACCTTTGACGGACTTGCGATCGCATGGGCGGTTACGGAGCATATCGCCAATAAGAAGCTTCTCGGCGCCAAGACGTTATTCGCAACACATTATCACGAACTTACCGAGCTTGAGGGTAAGATCGATAATGTACATAATTACTGCATCGCCGTAAAGGAAAGCGGGGATGATATCGTATTCCTCCGTAAGATAGTAAAGGGAGGCGCCGACAGAAGCTACGGAATCCAGGTTGCAAAGCTTGCCGGTGTTCCGGATATGGTAATAGACAGGGCGGGAGAGATCGCTTCTTCACTTGCTCTTCAGGATATCTCCTCGGTTGTGGAATCTATCGCAACCAAGGATATAAGCTCTGTCAGGTCCAAAAAAGTAACAAGACCCGATGAGGTTGATTCGGGACAGCTTTCATTCTTCGATCTTGTATCCGATGAGGATGTCCTCAAAGAGATCGAGGATATCGATATATCCAATCTGACCCCCCTGGATGCGCTTAATACGCTTTACAGGCTTCAGAACAAGGTTAAGAACAGGTACAGGATATGATCAAAGTTTTAAACAAAGAAACCATAGACAGGATATCCGCGGGCGAGGTTGTAGAGCGCCCGTTCAATGTCGTTAAGGAGCTTGTCGAAAACTCGGTTGACTCCGGTGCCGGAGCCGTAACTGTCGAGATAAAAGGCGGTGGCATCGATCTTATAAGAGTTACGGACAACGGATGCGGGATCGATCCTTCCGATATGAAGACTGCATTCCTCAGGCATGCCACAAGCAAGATAGATACCGCTCAGGATCTTGATCATATCGAAACGCTCGGTTTCCGCGGTGAGGCGCTTGCAAGTATATGTGCCGTTTCCGAGACGGAGATGATAACCTGTATCGAAGGTTCGATAACCGGTAACAGACTGTTTATCAGAGGCGGTGAAGAGATCTCCTTTGAAGAGGTCGGTGCTCCCAAGGGCACCACGATGATCGTCAGAAATCTTTTCTACAATACTCCGGCAAGAAAGAAATTCCTAAAGACTCCATCAACCGAGACATCATATATTGTTGAGATGATGGAGAAGATGGCTCTTTCCCATCCGGATATTTCATTCCAGCTTATAACCGATAACAGGTCGCGTTTCCATACGGTGGGAAGTGGTGATCTTCTTGATGTCATATTCAGGGTGTACGGACGGGATACAGCTTCCATGCTTGTCCCCATTAATGCCGAAAATGATGATCTTAAGATAAGCGGATATCTCGGAAAGCCCGAAACGGTCAGAAGCAACCGTAATATGGAGGTTTATTTCATCAACGGCAGATATGTGAAGAATGATTTTATTTCTTCGGCCATAGAAGAGGGTTACAGGGAATATCTGATGCTTCACAAGTTCCCGGTCGTGTTCCTGAATTTTACGATCGATCCTTCAAGTGTCGATGTCAATGTGCATCCGGCAAAGCTTGATGTTAGGATCACCGACCAGAATTCTTTCTTTTCATTCGTATCCGCATCGGTTCACGATGTTATGAAGAAAGCGGAGATGATACCCGAAAACATCCTTACGGATGACAGGGATAAAAAGGAGGCAGTAAAGGCGTCAAAGGAAGAAATAGCATCGGGCAAAAATCCCGAACCCTTCGAGGCCGTAAGGAAGGGTGATCCTATACAGAGTGCCGTAAAGTCATACAGTGAATTCGTAAGCGGAAGATCCGGAGTTTATTCTTCGGTTTCGGAAGACGGATTTTTTGAGGATGACAGGAAAGATCTTAATGTATCTAAACCTTCATCAGCTTCACCGGATAAAGTTTCCGATCCTGCCGAAGGTCAACTTGCAGAAGAAGTTTCTCCGATTGATGATTCATCGGATAATGAGAAGGATACTGCAGCCGAATTCTTAAGAAATGCCCGCTTTGAGCAAAAACAGCTCTTCGATGATCATCTGCTCGATGAAGGCAAGAGATCAAAGTACAGGATAATAGGACAGGTATTCGATACATACTGGGTCGTACAGTATGAGCAGAAAATGTTCATAATCGACCAGCATGCCGCACACGAAAAAGTAAATTACGAGAGAATGATGAAGAGGATCTATTCGGGTGAGAATCATTCACAGCTCCTTATGCCTCCCGTCGTTGTCTCGCTTTCCGCTACCGATGAAGCGGTATTTCTTGATAATAAGGATGCGTTTGAAAGAGCCGGTTTCGAGGTTGAGAATTTCGGAGGCTCCGAGTATGCACTGAGAGGTGTTCCGGTCGATCTCTTCGGTCATTCGGAGAAGGAACTGTTTCTTGAGGTCCTTGATGAGATGAGTACCAATCCCGGACTCGGAACATTTAAGACGATCGATGAGAAGATTGCCGGAATGGCATGCAATGCCAGTGTAAAGGGCGGAGACAGGATAGACTTCGAAAAGGCCGAAAAGCTTATTGATGAGCTGCTTACCCTCGATAACCCTTATAACTGTCCTCACGGAAGACCGACCATCATTTCGATCACAAAGACAGAAATGGAAAAGAAGTTCAAGAGGATCGTCGACTGATGAATGCCAAGCCTCCTCTTATAATCTTATCGGGACCCACTGCGGTCGGAAAGACGGCTCTTTCCGTAGAATTTGCGCGTGCTCACGGCCTCGAGATAATCTCTGCCGATTCCGCTCAGGTCTATAAAGGTATGGATATAGGAACAGCCAAGATCACGGAAGAAGAAAAGAAAGGCGTTCCCCATTACCTGATTGATGTTTGCGACAGGAGTGAGGATTATTCCGCATTCAGGTTTTCCGAAATGGCAAATGAATGTATCGATACCATCAGGAGCCACGGTAAGATCCCTTTTGTCGTTGGCGGTACGGGGTTTTATATCCAGGCTCTTCTAAAGGGCGTCGTATTCGATGACGAAGGACCTGATGAAGAATACCGCGAAAGTCTCGAAAGGATCGCCGAAGAAAAGGGCTGCATGCATCTTCACGAAATGCTTAAAGCCGTTGATGAAGAAAGTTCAGAAAAGATTCCGCCTCAGAATATCAAGAGAGTTATCAGGGCGCTGGAATATAATCATCTGACCGGACGGAAGATATCCGAACATAATGAAACGGAAGCTTCGCGGGAACCTGTATTTAATGCGGCATATTTTGTTCTTACCGATGACAGGGATCTGATATATAAGCGGATCGACCAAAGAGTAGATGAAATGCTTAATGCCGGTCTCGAAAAGGAAGTAAGAGCGATTCTTGAAAGCGGAACATCACCTGACTGTGTTTCCATGCAGGCCATCGGATACAAGGAAATGGTTCCCTATATAAAAGGTGAGATCACCCTTGAAGAAGCTGCATATCAGATAAAGCTGAGGACAAGGCATTTTGCCAAAAGACAGCTGACATGGTATAAAAGAGAACCGGATATAATAATGATGGACAGACGTGAATTTGCCGGTGATGTAAACGCCATGATCGAATTCATGACTGAAGAATGTAAAAAAAGAGGTTTGTTTTGATGAACGTAAATGATCTCAGATCCATATATAAGGATCTCGGTATTAGCGAAAATGTACTGAAGGCGGCAGAAGAGGTGCTCGATACTCTTAAAGACCGCTTTACGGCTATTGACGAAAATGCTGAGCTCTGTCAGCTTAAAGTACTTCGTGCATTCCAGAAAAACAATGTAAACGAAAGCTGCCTTATCGGAACGACCGGATACGGTTATAACGATATCGGAAGGGATACACTGGAGAAGGTGTATGCCGATTATTTCGGAACTGAAGACTGTCTTGTAAGACCTCAGATAACCTGCGGAACACATGCACTTGCGCTTGCCCTTATGAGTAATCTCAGACCGGGTGATGAACTTCTTTCCGCAGTAGGTAAGCCCTACGATACACTCGAGGAGGTTATCGGTATCAGGGATTCAGTCGGCTCGCTTGCCGAATACGGGATCACCTATGCACAGGCTGAGCTTTCTGAAGACGGAACCCCCAATCTTGACAATATCCGTAATGCCATCAATGAAAGAACCAGACTGGTTACGATCCAGAGATCCAAGGGATACCAGACCAGACCTTCGCTTTCCGTTGCGCAGATCGGCGAGATAATAAAGACAGTTAAGAGCGTAAGGGAAGATATCATCTGCATGGTTGACAACTGCTACGGTGAATT
>JAGCRJ010000201.1 GCA_017964745.1 Lachnospiraceae bacterium | reverse complement strand
TCCTGCCGGTTTCGTCTGAAAGTTCCATTCCACATCGAAACCTTTGCCGGTCCGGGTAACTGCGGATGCCGTATCTTTCAAATCGTTATTGAAAAGAGAATTATTGCCTTCCAGAAGGAATTCCGCAAAAAAGGACGGACCTTTTTTCCGCATGGCGTTGAAATTGGCCTGGGCAAACAGGCTTTGCGGAAAAGAACGGGATTCCGTCCGGGGCAGAAAACGTTCCGGCGGAGCCGCCTGAATGATCGTCGCATCGACTTTTTTCGGATGCAGGCTGACACTCCACTTCACGTCGTCAAAATCCGAGAAATCCAGAATCTGGTCATTGTCCCCGGAATCCTCATCATAACCGAACACCGTGGATCTGCCGGTATATACGGCTTCAAAAGAAGATGCTTCGGTTATGTAAAAGTCCATGGAACTCTTTGAATCGCTGACGAGAACCGCCGTCTTTTGCATTCCCGGGATGTAACCGATCTGGTTTACGAGGATATCCGGCCTGCCGGACGGGAGTTCTTCTTTGTAATCGTGGTCATTTGACGTTTCGTCAATAAGCGACATATTGTCGAATTCTATCACTGTTCCGGCAGGGAAGCATACACCGTTCGTATACTGTCCGTCTCCGCCGAGATGGAATGCCCACTCTGCGACATCGATCGACTGCGAAGCCGTAAAGGTAAGATCGACGACCATCCGGTTGTTCGCACTGATATTTATCGGATCCCATGTTGCATCGAGGTCATAGCCGTTGGACATATTATGCCAGACCTCCACGTCTCCCGCGAGGTTACCGATCTTGGTATAGAATTTTCCCGAATTGGAAGCTTTGATCTCGTAATGGACATGATAAGTATGTCCCGAGACTATGGTCAGGCCTCTGTGACGGAACTGACAGTCCCACCTGTCCTCTCCGCCGTTCGAAGCTCCGCCGGGATTGATTATCGTGATACGGTAGACACCGTCCTCTATCTCGAAATCCATTTTTGCGGTAGCGGACTCGCATATATGCCAGGGCAGTCCCTTACCGGAATCGAAGTCGGTCTCACCGAGCATCTCCCCCGCACTTACGTGCATGGGAAAAGAAAACACGGCTGTCATCACCTGTAAGAATACAAGTAAGACAGCCATAATTACCGACATGATATTTTTGTTTTTCATAACAGTTCCTGTGCGGCAAAACGGCATGCTTCAACCATCGGCTTGTATGCGGGGCCGTTCTTGCCGTAATTGATCCTCCAGCTCATCCTGCGGAGGCTGATATTATCGACAGTGGAAAAATAGATCATAAGATCCTGAAGACGCTTCCTGTTCTCCTCGGAAATATCGGGGCAGGATATAAGGAGCTTGGCTCCCGCCTTGACTATCCTGTTGAGAGGACAGTTCTCCGTATAATCCTCGTAGATACAGACCATCCTCTGCTTGTAGAGAGTCCTGTCACGTAAGGATGTTGAAACATCCATCCTTCCCCTGATGGCGCTCTCTACAGCAGTTCCCTGCACATAATCTTTGACCAGCCCGCGCTTGACCTGAAGAGTCAGTCCGTCAGCCAGTATTTTTGCGCAATCATCAAGTGTCATGCTATCGAATTCCTCAGATTCTCAGTCCACTTAGCAACCATTTCGGGTGAATCGAACCAGTACTCCTGAAGGAGTGGTACCATCTCATACTCAACGATATTGCTGAGGATCTCATCATCCGCACTCTTTAAGTTGGAGAAATATGAGTGTCCTACGCAGAATCCTGCTCCGAGAGCGGGATCGTCCGTGATCGCCTGGTTGAGTTCCTTTACGCAGTTAATGAGAGATTCGAACTTGGGAGCACCGAAGGATCTCATATACTGAATGAATCCGTCGGACTCGAATCCGGGCTTCATGTCGAAGAATACGAATCTTCTTCTCAGAGCGTAGTCGATCATCGCGATACTTCTGTCGGCGGTATTCATCAGACCGACGATGTAGATGTTCCTGGGAACATTGAACTTCTCTCCCGAATACAGGAGCTGGAGTTCGTTGCCTCTCTTATCGGGCTCTATCAGCATGAAGAGCTCACCGAAGATACGGGATACGTTACCACGGTTGATCTCGTCGATGATGAAGAAGTACTTGTTATCGGGATCTTCCTGTGCCTTGCGGCAGAACTTATAGAATGCGCCGCGCTTGATGTCGAAGCCCATTCCTTTCTCGGAAGGTCTGAAGCCCTCAATGAAGTCTTCGTAGTTATAGCTCTGGTGGAACTGGATCATCTCGACTCTGTCGGGATCCTTCTCGCCGAGCATCGAATATGCAAGTCTCTTGGCGGTGAAAGTTTTACCTACACCGGGAGCACCTTCGATTATGATGTTCATCTTGTTCTTCACAAGTCTGACAAGTCTGTCATAACCTTCGGGCTGCATGTAAACATCCTTCAGGAAATCTTCCTTGGTGTATGAAGGATAGTTGAGCATCGCACCGTCTTCGTTGCCTTCCTTTTCGAAGCCGAAGAGGGAATTGAGCTTGTCAACGTAATCTGTATAAGGAGTGATGTCCGCAAGGACCTTTACGGCGGACTGGAGAGGGATCTCCCAGCTTCCGTTCTGTCCCCAGTTTACAAGTCTGAAGTGCTTGTAATCGTCATCGGGTGAATCATCGAAGATATAATCCGAGGTAACAACACCCCTGCCGAGGATCTCGTTGTCTCCCTTTCTTACGAAGATGACGTCTCCGGGCTTGATGCCGTTAACAAACTGCCATGCCGAATATGAGGAGAACTTGAAGGGCTTGGTCGGGTCGATCTTGGCCATCATGGCCTGTCTGACCTCTTCCTGTGAATCGTAAGCCCTGAGGTCTCCGGTAGCGCCCCATCTGATGGCCATTATGCCCTTCTTGTAGAACATATCCCATCTCTCGGAGAACTGTCCGGGAGCGAACATCCAGTAGCGGATGGTGTTGACATCGTCATCGGGAAGACCGGTTCCCTTTGAATACTTGTCCCCTACCCTTGCAAGTCTGTTCTGTCCCTCGGAAGCCTTCCATGCCTGATAAACAAGCTCGGGGATATTCCTGAAGGGAACCCTGCCCTCGTTGATCAGCGAATAAACCCTGTCGAGGATCTCAAAATAGCTGGTCGAAGGGATATCATCCACGATCTCGGGGAACTGTGCGGCTTCCTCTGCGGGGATGATGCCGGACTTGAGCAGGTACCATATGATCGAATAATCGATGGGCATGAAGACCTCGGGTGCCATCCAGTACAGACCCTTTGTGATCTTGATGTTACCGTTGCCCTTTACCTTGAGACAGATATCGAAATATTCACCCAGTGCCTGTCTGTTCTGGGCTGTGGGTGACTGTGCATAATTCTCAGCTCTTTCAAAGAATGTCCAGAGACGGTCGATATCGTTCATGTCTCTCTGGTCATTGAATCTGTAGAATGTGGTATCGAGATCGTTAAGAACGGGAATGGAATCAAAGAAGGAAGGAATCTCAGCTCCCACGCCGATATTGACGGCAAGACCGCTCATTATCTTCATCCTGGTCTCAACAGGCATTCCCAATCTGTTGAAGAGACCGAAAACAGTGAAAGGATCGAGATCGAAAAGCTCGTTGTACAGCTCGAGAATGGGCATGGCGATATTAGCCTTCGCATATGTCTTCTTAAGCCTGTCGACAAGCTCTCTTCTGTCATTCTTATATCTCAGAAGAGCAACACCCATCTCCTTGTAATAATTGATCCAATCAAGATTAAGCCCGTCCATAAATACCCCTCCTGAATAAATATATTAGGTTTAAACAGTATAACATTTTTCGGTGCGGTTTGCACCAAAAAAGCGAGTTTGTGGTATTATCAAAAAGCATGATTTTTAAAAGGAAAACAGTACCGGCAATGAACAACAGACAGGAATCGACCGATTTTTACAAAAAAGTATTCACCCTGGCACTCCCCATAGCGTTTCAGAGCTTCATAACCATCGGTGTCAACATGCTCGATACCATGATGGTCGGAAGCCTCGGAGACGATGCGCTCACGGCCACATCGATGGCCAATTCTTTCATCAGCGTATTCCAGATCCTCTGCATGGGTCTCGGAATGGGAGCCTCGGTGCTCGTATCCAGATACTGGGGCATGAAAAAGACCGGTGCGCAGGACGAGCAGTCAAAAAACGCCGGCAGGGCTCTGAAACAGACCGTTTGCCTAATGCTCAGGCTCAACATCACCCTGGCATCGATATTTGCGATCCTCACATGGCTGATCCCCGATATCATAATGAGCTCATATTCGGGCAAACCCCATATAATCGCGCTGGGTGTCCGCTATTTCAACTACTCGATAGCCACCTATTTCTTCGTGGGTCTCTCACTTGTAATAACGATAGTCTTAAGAAGCATCGGCCGGGTATTCTACCCTCTCGTGATCTCGATAGGAGCATTTGCCGTCAATCTGTGTATGAACTACTGCCTGATCTTCGGTAAGTACGGTTTCCCCAAAATGGAGGTCGCAGGTGCGGCACTCGGAACACTCTGCGCAAGGATCTTCGAGTTCATCTTCATCTTCGGATACCTGGTCCTTTACGACAAGAACATAGGCTTCCGCATAAAGGATCTGTTCATGAAGACCGGATCCCTCATCGGCGAGTACATCAGGATCTGCATCCCCGTTCTCATCAGTGACGGCATCCTGGCATTCGGAACCAATGCCGTTGCAATGGTAATAGGCCATCTCGAGGGAACCATCGCTCCCGCAAATGCGATCACGAGCGTAACCCAGCAGCTGAGCACCGTAGTCATACAGGGCGTAAGCCAGGCAGGTGCGATCGTCACCGGAATAACCCTCGGCGAGGGCAACCGTGAAAAGACGATGAAGCAGGGATACCGTTTCTTCAAGCTCGGCATCATACTCGGTCTTTTCTCCGCGGCATTCATAGTCTTATTCAGCGATATGATAATCGGCTTTTATACAGAAGTCACTCCCGAGACCGCACGCACCGCAAAGGAACTGATGAATGCCATCAGTCTTATAATCGTGTTCCAGGGAACAAACAGCATCATGACAAAGGGTGTCCTTCGCGGAGGCGGCGACACCAGGATCCTGATGCTCACGGACAATATCTTCTTATGGGCGCTTGCGATACCTCTTGGGTGCATCGCGGGATTCTATCTTAAGCTCCCCGCTTTCTGGATATACATATGTCTGAAATCCGACCAGATAGTCAAGACGTTCTGGGCATTCTTAAGACTGCGCAGCGGAAAATGGATCAAAAAGATCTCAACAGGAAAGGCATCGGAATAGATCCGATGCCTTGCTTTTTCAGTGCAGCATTATGAACTTTCTCCAGTTCTCAAGTCCTTCGGGAACCCAGTGCGTGTAGTTGTAATCATCGGGATAAAGAAGGAACATCATACCCATGAACACCGCGGCCAGACACAAAAGGCAAAGAAATGCGGATATTTTTTTTCTGTCTGCTTCCGCGATGGTTTCAATCGCGTATCCGAGAACAATGAACGCAAGGATCACCATCATATAATAGATGTCCATCCTGTATCTTTCGGAGCTTCCATCTCCGGGAGCCCATGCGATCTGCACTACCGTAATGATCAGCGGTACGGAAAGCATCGTTCCCATAAAGCCCTTCATTCCGGCCTCTCCCGCACGCTTCCTTATGCTCTTCAGGAAGATTCCGAAAACGCTTAACAGGATCGGGAAATTCACAAAGGCACTGCCATAGTATGCATAAGGGAATTCTCCCGTTATCGGAGTAAACCTTATGAAGTTGTTGAGAATTCCGTTGACCGTCCTTACGGTACTGAAGGATTCCAGGAAGCTTCCGTAGTTACTCTGGTCCGCACCGGTGAGCTGGAAGGCCTGTCCGAATTCAAAAGGATTCTCGAATCTCGCATAGTTATAAAGCATCAGAAGGACACCGACCGCAACATACGGAACCGCTATGATGCAGATATCCGCGATCATCTTTCC
>JAGCRJ010000020.1 GCA_017964745.1 Lachnospiraceae bacterium | reverse complement strand
GCTCCTTTCCTGTGATCGCAATGATCCTGCGGGAGGTCTCTTCTATCTCCGCACGGATCGTTTCCGCATCCAGTGTTGTCATATCCGCATGCGTAAGCGAATGATTCCCTATGTCGCATCCGTAGGCAAGCTCTTCCTTTACGATATATTCCCTTTCGGGAGTTATGTTCTGCCCGATAAGAAAGAAACTTCCGGGGACGCCGTATTGTTTCAGTTTGGACAGGACCTTCATGGATGTGGTATCGGAAGGTCCGTCGTCAAATGTAAGTGCGATTATCTTTTTATCACTCATACGCGTATTATATCACTTTCAAATTACTGCATTAAGAGGTCTATGATCTCAATGACCCTGTCCGTTTTGATGGGAGCCGCTTCGGTCGTAAGTGAATATCCGAAGCCGTCTTCATCCGTCCAGACAGCGCAGTTTGTAAGACCATCCTTATAGCCCTTAAGCTCACCGCCCCATGCAGCGGTATCAACACATACGGAGACGGAATATTCATTGTAATCGCCGCTGACATCCCTTTCGGTTCCCTTGCGTATGCGGTAGATCTCCTCACCTCTGTCATAATAGATGACCTCAATGAGTATTCCTTCCAGAGCACGGTACTCAGCCTGCAGATCGGGCTCGAGATCTTCGGGAACATCAAACTCAAATCCGGCAATTCTTTCAGCTTCTTCAAGAGTCTCGCAATCGACAAAAGGATTGATCATATCCACCGCATCCTCCGAAAGTGTGGGATTAGCATAGTTGACGGAAGAATTATCATCTTTGTTATCTGCCCCTCCCACAGCCTCACCGGCCGATTCCGCGGAGGACATATCGAGTGACACATTAGGCTCATAATCTGCCTCTTCCGCCGTCGAAGCTTCATACATAGCCTGCGGAGCATAGTCGGCAGTCGCGGAGTCAGCGGCGTTACCGCTGCTCGAGGTCGCACCGAATCCCGAGAACACACCGGACTTGATGCATGCCACCACTATCAGAAGGGCTGCGGCTGCGGGAATATAATATTTCATGTTCTTAATGACGGGCCTTTGGTTAAAAGGCACCTTCACCACATTCTGTTTTCCCTCCGCATCTTCGGAAAGGATCTCCTTTATGTACTTGTCATCGATATCGCCGATGGCTCTGAATAATTTATTCTTATCCGTGATCATACCGTAACACCTTCTTCCTCAAGACATTTCCTGAGTCTTTCCCTGGAGCGCGCAAGGGTCATCTTGACCTTGCTTTCCCCAAGTCCGTAGAATTCCGCGATCTCCTTTACCTCACTGCCGAAGAAATATCTTCTTACGAAGATCTTCCTTGCTTCGGGCTTCTCACCTTCCAGGAATGCGTTGAGGATCTCACGCAGCTCCATTCCTTCGCCGGGAACGGGGATGCGGTTGTCTGCTATGCATTCTTCAAGTTCATCGAGCAGAGCGGGGATCTCGCCCGCGCCTCTTTTCTCCGCATGCTCCTTATCGAGCATATCCAGGGAGATGTTTCTCGTGATCTTGGTAAGAAAAGCCGAAAAAACATTCGGTCTGGTGGGAGGTATGGAATTCCATGTCTTCATATAAGTGTCACTGACTGCTTCCTCTGCATCCTCCATATTCCTGAGCACGCGAAGCGCAACGGACTTAAGCATCCTTCCGTACTTGGACGCCGTCTCCTTTATGGCTTCTTCGCTCCTGGCAAAAAAGAGCTCTATTATCGCAGAATCTTCCACGTCAGTTCCTCCTTCACTTATATGTACGGAAAAAGAAGATTTCCGGTCACTGTCTGTGCAAAAGTTTTTACTGTTTATAGCTTGCGGTCATGGCATCGACGATGTCCCTGAGGATCACGTTTCCGGACGCCCTGTCGATGAAGCCGTAGGACTCTGCCAGGGGACCGTCTGAGTTATTGAACTCGTTATTGTCCCAGGCGATGATGGGGATCGAATAAAGAGCCGAGCATTCGCCCATGAACCTGTAGTACTCGAGCCTGTCGGCATCGTTGTTCTTATCTATGCATCCGTATTCACCGATGATGACGGGAATACCGTTTGCGATGAATCTGTCGTAAAGGGATGAGAAGACCTGCTTGTTGTCCTTTTTCGCAGCTTCGCCGAATTCGGTCTTCCCGGGAACCTCTCCCGCGAAATCGTAAGGTCTGTAGGAATGTACGCTCACGATGATCCTGTTCTTCGCACTGTCGGTGGGAAGTGAGAAATTGGACGAGACGGTTGCGGAAGGCATCTGACAGTAACCGCATACCACAAGGAATCTGTCGGCATTGTTCCCGCCCGACGCTCTTACGGTATCGACGAAGAGCTGGTTTGCCTGCATGAGAGTGTTGTAAGCATCAAGCACAGTGTCGTTCTCGGACTGGAACCACCATTCAAGATCGGTGTCCTTAAGTCTGGGTTCGTTGATGCATTCGAAGATCAGCTTGTTGCTGTGATCCTTGAAGT
>JAGCRJ010000200.1 GCA_017964745.1 Lachnospiraceae bacterium | reverse complement strand
CGGAGCCCGAAGCCGGGGAAGAAGCGGATGGGGCCGCTGAGACAGAGACCGTAAATCCATAATTTAAAACAGGGGGGCGTCCGGTATGGGCGCCCTTTACAGATTATATGAACATTGACCGTACGGAAAAGTACATAGAGCTGACGCAGAGGACGCTCGAAGGATACCTTGAGGATATCCGTGAGCAGGCTCTATCGGACGGGATACCGATAATCAGGCCTTCCGTTCAGGGACTGCTTCGCTTTCTGATGGGTTATGTCCGGCCGAAAAACATCCTTGAGATCGGTACGGCTGTCGGTTTTTCCGCGCTGCTAATGCATGAATATGCACCTGACGCACGTGTCACAACTATAGAAAACTACGAACCGAGGCTCGTTAAGGCGAGGGAGAATTTCGGGAATTACGCGAAAGATTCGAGGATAGAACTTCTCGAAGGCGATGCGGCGCAGATCCTTCCCAGACTTAAGGACGGCGGATATGACTTCATTTTCCTCGATTCGGCCAAGGGACAGTATATAACCTTTCTGGATGACATCATAAGGCTTCTTGCACCCGGCGGAATGCTCGTATCCGACAATGTGATGCAGGACGGGGACGTCATTGAGTCCAGATACGCCGTAAGGCGCAGGGACAGGACCATCCATGAAAGGATGAGGGAATACATAAGGGAGGTCAGTGATTCGCCCTGTCTTGAATCCGCTGTTCTTCCCATGGCGGATGGTGTGACAGTAAGCTACAGGAAAAGGGATTAAAGGGGTCAGGCATGGATAAAAGGAAAAAGCCCGAGCTTCTCGTTCCCGCGGGAGGACCGGATACATTTGAAGCGGCTCTTCATTACGGCGCCGATGCGGTATATATGGGAGGGGAATTCTTTTCCCTCAGGGCAAAGGCACGCAATTTTTCTGTAGAAGAGATGTCACGCTGCATAGAAAAGGCCCATGCGGCGGGAGTTAAGGTATATGTCACCGCCAATATCATGGCGCATAACCATGACCTCGGGGAGGCGGCGCAGTATTTCAGGGAGCTCCGTGAAATGAAGGAGTCGCCCGATGCGATCCTCATCGCCGATCCCGGAATGTATGACATATGTGTCAGCAATTTTCCCGAGGCTGTTATACATATCTCGACCCAGGCCAATAACACAAACCATGCGACCTGCAATTTCTGGTACAGACAGGGCGCAAGAAGGATAGTCGTCGGAAGGGAGCTGTCCCTTAAGGAAATCCGTGAGATAAGGGAGAATATTCCCGCGGATATGGAGATAGAGGCATTTGTGCACGGGGCGATGTGTATCTCGTATTCCGGAAGATGCCTACTTTCCGCATATATGACCGGCAGGGATTCCAACAGGGGAGCATGCACCCATCCCTGCAGATGGAAGTACTATGTGACGGAGGAGACCAGGCCCGGCGAGTATATGCCAGTCGAGGAGACCGAGAGGGGAACCTTTGTGTTCAGCTCAAGGGATCTGTGCATGATAGACCATCTTCCCGACATGATAAATGCCGGGATCGATTCCCTCAAGATCGAGGGACGAATGAAGAATCCGCTCTATGTCGCGTCCGTTACGAGGACATACAGAAAGGCGATCGACGATTACTTCGAAGATCCCGCGCTGTATGAGAAGAATATCGGGATGTACAAAGAGCAGATCTCAATGACCACGTTCAGACCGTACGGAACGGGATTCTTCTATGGAAATCCCGGAACCGAAGGCCAGATATATGACGGCAAGACTTATGAGAGCAACGCGGTTTATCTCGGAAGCATAGAGACAGCGGTGTCGGAAGGTGATGACACGGTTGTCACATTTATACAGAAGAACAAATTCTCCGTCGGCGAAGATATAGAGATCATGAAGCCGGACGGAAGCAATCTGAAGGCTAAGGCCGTTAAGATGTATGACCCCGAGGGTAATGAGACGGACAGCTGTCCCCACGCCAGCATGATGATCAAGGCGGTCATCAGGTGTGAGGGAGGTTCGGCTCCGGAGCCCGGGGATGTCATGAGAATGTTAGGATCGAGGAATTAAAGGTTTTGAGTAACGAGTACAGAAATGACAGAGATGTCGTAAATAGACGAAGCAGAACTACGGAAAGACCCATAATATACAGAGAAGACGATTACTATAACTACGATGAAGCTCCGAGGCCCCGTGCCACTCAGCAGAGAAGACCCGCCGGTCCGGGATACGAGCAGCAAAGGCGCGCTGCCGGAAGACCCGGCCCCGGTCCGCAGGGCAGACCTTCCGCAAGACCCGGATATGCACAGCAGGGAAGGCCCGGAAACCCGCAGCAGGGAAGACCTGCAGGAAGACCCGCGGTAAACAGGGATCCGTACGCACCGGGTCCGCAGCCTGACGCAAGACTCAGAAGACCGGTACAGGGATATGCACAGCCCGGTCCCGCATATGAGCCTCCGCGCAGCAGCGGAGGAA
Organism: Lachnospiraceae bacterium; assembly: GCA_017964745.1. Lineage (GTDB taxonomy): Bacteria > Bacillota > Clostridia > Lachnospirales > Lachnospiraceae > AC2028. Next base: position 1,263 of record JAGCRJ010000200.1, on the reverse strand, counting down.
ACGGCGGAAGAAACACGCCGCCCCGGGGAAGAAACACTCAGCCTCCCCGCGGAAGAGACAACGAATCGCGCGGAAGGAACGCTCAGCCGCCCCGCGGCGGGAAGGCACCCCGCAGGAAGAATCCTTTTAAGTCCTTTATAAAGACAGTATTTATCACGCTTCTTGTATTGCTTGCGATCGTTCTCGGTCTTTCCTTTTTTATGACCAAAAAGGCCTACTCGCTCATGACTTACGAGGAAGCGGGAGATCTGGGTGATGCGAAACTGACTGAGGACGGAGTCACCAACATCCTCCTTATAGGAAACGATTCGAGAACGAACGGTGAGGACGGACGAAGCGATGCAATGATAATCGTTTCGATCTCGACCAGGACCGGAAAGGTCCTGATGACCTCCGTACTCAGGGATATCTACGTTGAAATACCCGGATACGGCTCCAACAGGCTCAATGCCGCATATGCATGGGGCGGTCCCGAGCTTTTGATGAAGACGATCGAGCAGAATTTTGACATTCCCGTCAACAGATATGTTCTGGTCAACTTCGAAGCGTTCGCAAATGTCGTCGATGCCGTTGGGGGCATAGATCTTGAGCTTACTCCCGACGAGGTCATCTGGCTGAATGCTTACCTTAACGAATACAACGAGCTTCGCGGCAAGGAGTTCGGGTACGACTATATATACCAGCTCGAAGGCGGAATGCTGCACTTAAACGGTGCGCAGGCTCTCGCATATTCCAGGAACAGATATATAGGCATGGATTTCGGACGTACCGAGCGCCAGAGAAAGGTCATGGAGGAGATCATAAAAAAGCTCCCCGGAACCGTTATCAAGGACTTTGGCGGATTTGTCGAGGCACTCTGTCCGAACCTTACGACCAACCTTACCTTCACCGAGTGCTACACCCTTCTTCTCAGGGCTCCCTTTGCACTCAGATATGAAAGGGTGAGCGGAAGCCTTCCTCTCGAGAACACCTGGTGGAATGAAACCATCGATTCGATGGCGGTCCTGGGCGTTGATTTCGAGGCCAACAAGGCGTATCTGAAGGAGAACCTCTACTACGCTCCGAAAAAGGAGACCGAAGAAGCCGAACCTGTGGAATAAGTGCTTCTTTTCCGCGCCCTGTGGGCAAAAGAATAATTGAAAAATCGTGCCTAAGTGTTTAAACTGTTACTGATATGCACGTTTTTATAATCATTGATCAAAGGAGCTATCCTGATGTCTGAAATTGCAGCAAACGAAAACGTAAATATTGAGGAGATCTTCG
>JAGCRJ010000199.1 GCA_017964745.1 Lachnospiraceae bacterium | reverse complement strand
TGACCATTGCAGGACCGCCGATGACAGCTCCTTTTCCTACGCTGTCGCCGGGACCTACGGTGGCAACATTCTTTTCATTTCCGGGTTCGGGTTTTTCACCGACTGTCGCATTCTCACCTATGAATGCATTTTCGCCTATGATGCAGTGTGTGACCCTTGCACCCTTGGATATCTTAACGTTACCCATAACTACGGCGTCTTCAACGACCGCGCCTTCTTCAACTTCTACGCCCGCAAAGAGGATCGAATGCCTTACGGTTCCGAAGATCCTGCAGCCGTTGGTGAGTATTGCATTATCAATGACAGCTTTGTCGGAAATATACTGTGCGGCTTTTCCCGATGATCTCGAATAGATCTTCCAATCATCATCGAAGAGATTGATACCGCTGCTCTCGGGATTGAGAACCTCCATGTTGGCTTCCCAAAGGGATGATATGGTTCCCACATCCTTCCAGTATCCGTTGAAGCGGTATGCGTACATCTTCTTGCCGTCCTTGAGGAGTGCGGGAAGAATGTCGTTACCGAAATCATTGGATGAATCGGGATTTGCCTCATCAGCTTCGAGATACTTTTCAAGAACATCGAAATTAAAGATATAGATACCCATGGAAGCAAGGTTGCTCTTGGGTGCCTTGGGTTTCTCCTGGAATTCGCTGATACGTCCGTCCGAATCGGTTACCATGAGACCGAAGCGGCTTGCTTCATCCCAGGGCACTTCCATGACCGCAACGCTGAAATCGGCTCCCTTGGCCTTGTGGAACTCAAGGAAGTCATTGTAATCCTGTTTGCAGATCTGATCGCCGGAAAGGATGATCACATATTCCGGATCGTATCTTCTTAAGAAACTCAGATTCTGATATATGGCATTTGCGGTTCCCTTATACCAGTCGGATCCCTTGGCCTGCTGGTAAGGAGGGAGCACATGAACACCGCCATGGAGTCTGTCGAGATCCCAGGGCTGTCCGTGTCCTATATATTCGTTTAAAACAAGAGGCTGATATTGTGTGAGAATACCGACCGTATCTATGCCGGAATTTACACAGTTGGAAAGAGGAAAGTCAATAATACGATACTTTCCGCCGAAAGGAACAGCCGGTTTTGCCAGCTTATCCGTCAGAGCGTAAAGTCTCGATCCCTGTCCCCCGGCAAGGATCATAGCAACCATTTCCTTTGACATCGCACGTCTCCTTTGAAAAATTAGCCTTAAAAAGACTAATATATTTTACCATGTGTGGTAAATTTTCACAATAAGAGTGCGAATTTTAAAAGTTTTTTGGCAATTTTGACAGAAAATAAAGAATATTTATGTAAAGAATAAAAACCCGTTACTTTCCGGGTGCAAATTCCATGATATCGCCGTCTTCTTCCGGAGCTTCTTCAAGGGTTATGACGGAGCAGATGGCGGATATAACCTTGTCGTATCTTTCCATCATATCGTCGTGTCCCGCAAGGATAGCATCACCGTTTCCGGCATTTGCGGCAGTCTCAAGCTTTGCAGCCATTTCCGAAAGCAGGGTCGCACCTATCATCTTGGATGTGCTCTTAAGGGAATGAACGTGGATCGCATAATTTTTCCAATCGCATTCCTCGAGACTCTTACGGAGATTCTCGATCTTTTCGTCTTTTCCCTGGGCGTACTCGGTCAGCAGCGTACGATAGAATTCATTATCGTTCTGGCAGTACTTAAGTCCCGTATCCGTATCGATGCCGACCCTCTTAAGAGCGGAATATTCATCATCCTCAGGCTTTTCCTCGGGAACTTTTTCAACTTCCTCGATCACACGCTCAACCTTGTCCTCGGGAAGATACTTTATCAGCATGCTCTCAAGTGCGGCACTGTCCACGGGCTTGGTGAGATAATCCGTAAAGCCCTCGGAAAGGTAACGCTCCTTCGCACCTATTACGGCATCAGCGGTAAGACAGACAACAGGGGCATCCTTGCTCGCACCGTTTTCCGTTTCACGGATCTTGTGGAACGCCTCGGTTCCGTCCATCTCGGGCATACGCTGATCCATGAAGATAAGATCGTATGCGTATTTCCTTGCCATATTGACGGCATCGGCACCGTCCGTGGAAGTATCTATCTGCATCTTGGTATTCTTCAGCAGATTGACTACGACGGAAAGATTGATCCTCGTATCATCCACGATAAGTATTCTTGCCTTGGGCGCATGGAAGGATTCCTTGTATGAGCCGTTTTCCGACATGTTTGTCATAAAACGCTCACGTATGTCACCGATCGGTGCTTCGGATATAACCTTCTGGGGGAAGGTCACGGTAAAGACGGAGCCCTTGCCGTATACACTCTCCACTTCTATGGATCCGCCCATCATCTCGAGCAGGCGGTGAGTGATAACAAGACCGAGTCCGGTTCCTTCAACAGTGCTGTTACGATCCATATCAAGGCGCTGGAATCTGGTGAAGAGCTTTTCCTTGTCCTCTGTCTTAATACCGATTCCTGTATCGCTTACGGAAGCGGTAAGAATAAGCTTGTCGCCCTCCTGCTTTTCTCCGCGAAGTGACAGTCTGACAGAGCCGTACTCAGTGTATTTGATGGCATTGTTCAGGAGATTTGTAAGGATCTGACGGATACGGACTTCATCGCCACAGAGCTCATCGGGAAGAGACATCTCGACATCAATGGAGAAATCAAGTCCCTTATCCTGAGCCTTGAACATCATCATATTGCTCAGGTCGTTCACAAGCGAACTGAGCTGATAGGGGGACTCGACAATACCGAGCTGTCCGCTTTCAAGCTTGGAGAAATCAAGGATATCGCCTACGATGGCGAGAAGATTATGACCTGCTTTTTTGACATCGGCCGCATACAGACCGATGTTATTCAGTGCCTCTTCAACAACATGAGGATTACCGTCCTTGTGGGTCTGGGCCTTTCTCTCCTCACGCAGGATCATTTCATTCATTCCGAGAACGGCATTGATGGGGGTTCTGATCTCGTGGGACATATTGGCCAGGAAATCACTCTTGGCACGGTTCGCACTCTCCGCACGGACCTTCTCCTCAAGGAGCTGTCCCTGCATGCGGACGAAGGGTCTTACGATCAGCATCGAAAGGCATGCAGCAAAGAAAAGTGAGAAAAGAAGGATCACCGCATAGCCTGCAACGGTTGATCGTGTCTGCGCAGAAAGCTGTTCTTCGAACCATTCAACGGAAAAGTCTACCGCCACTATACCCGAAACCTTGCCCGAAGAATCAAATACCGGGCTGTAAGCGCTGTAGAACGAACCCCACTGATCGGTATAGGGAATCTCATCGACAGCCGCAACGCCTCTTCCCGCGCTTGCAAGCGCCTTGGTATACTCTACGGAATCTCCGTACGATGCGGGAGTAAGTGGGTCCGTGTCCATGGTGAATATAAACCTGCCCTCGCTCTCTTCCTTGATACTGTAGACATACTCAAGCTCTACATTGTCCCTGAAGACTGCGAGAGTGTTATAAACATCCGTGTATTTCTTGCTTCCGACATCATCCGGTCCGAGTTCGCCGAGAACATCACCGTTAACGGAACCCGATGCGCAGTTTGCAATATCGAGCATTCTCTGCTGTATGGATTTTCTGATGCCGACTCTGGCCCTGTAAACGGATACTGTGCAGAAAAGCATACTGGATATCAGTATTATGCACTCGACCATCATTATGATCTTTGTGGAAAGACTATTCCTGTGTGACACGGTTTTCCCCCAAAAATACGCTACTATAATATGATAATAGTAGCGTAGTAAAAACTTCATTTCAAGGCAAAATGTTGACTAAATGAAATCAAAAATTTCCGCGTGTTTCATGGCATGAGGAAACTCCGGAAGCTCCCTGCAGGGAATATGGGGTTCGAATGCCCTGTCATGAAACCAGAGTGCCTGAACAGCTTTCATTCCAAGGTCTCTTGCGGCATACAGTTCCTTCGATCCGCCGTCTCCGACATACAGGCATTCCGCCGGCTTTACACCGAATTCTTCCATGATCCTCAGGTACATGACCGGGTCCGGCTTGAGAACGCCCTGTTCGTATGAGATCATAGCCGCATCGAAAAAAGGAAAAAGCTCCGAAGCACGTACCTTATCCCTTTCATCCGAAAAAGTATTTGTAATGAGGCCGACTTTGAGGCCTCTTTCCTTAAGCCCCCTGAGA
>JAGCRJ010000198.1 GCA_017964745.1 Lachnospiraceae bacterium | reverse complement strand
GAAATAAGGAGGCTTTTCGACAAATGACATCCCGCTGGTTCCGATTATCTTATCACCGTCGAGCGCAAGCCATGACACAAATGTACCGTCCGCCATATGTCTATGATAGAAATCCTTAAGTGCGGGAACAAGATCGATATCCTCGGTAGCACCCTCTTCCCTGAGCTGGGTGATCCTCATGCCAATGAAGGTATCCAGATCCTTTTCTTCAAGCTTTCTGTAAGTAATCTCCATATTATTTCTCTTCTTCCGCATTGGGGAAGGTAATGGTTATCCTGGTTCCCTTTCCGGGTGTACTCTCCATCGAAACCTCGGCATCATGATACATTGCGCCGTGCTTTACGATCGAAAGTCCGAGACCGGTTCCGCCGATCTCCTTCGAATGGCTTCTGTCCACGCGGTAGAATCTTTCAAATACTCTCTTCTGATGCTCGGGAGGAATTCCGATACCGGTATCCTCAACTATCAGTCTGGTCGACTTCTCATCGGTGAGAGTTTCCATGATGACCTTGCCGCCGGGGAAGTTGTATTTGATGGCATTATCGCAGAGATTATAGACCATCTCATACAGAAGCTGATCGACACCGTTAATATGTGTCTCCTCTCCCTTAACATCGATGAAGATGTTGTTCTTGCCAGCAACGGGCTTAAGATCATCGGCAACCCTGAGAAGAAGCTCGTGAAGATCCATATCCTTCTTGGGAGGAAGATCCGCTTCCTCATCGAGTCTCGAAAGCTTGATGATATCGTTGATAAGAGAAATAAGTCTCTGTGATTCCTTGTAGATATCCTTGGAAAACTCGGTGACCTTGTCGGGTGAAACATCACCGGTCGCCATCAGCTCGGCAAATCCCGATATCGAAGTAAGCGGAGTCTTAAGCTCATGGGAGACGTTCGCTGAAAATTCCCTTCTCATCTCCTCACGCTGTCCGGCTTCTTCCTGGATCATCATCTTCTGCTCTTCGATCTTATCGAGAAGAGGTGCAAGCTCGGGATAGGGGATATTCGCGTGACTGTCAAGATCGATATTGTTGATGGGAGTAACGATCTGCTTGGCAGCGCGGAATGCCAGGATACCCGAAAGTATCAGGACAAGCACGAATACCCAGAGCACGGGGCTTACCGCGATCAATGCGTACATAACGGCCGAAACGGGACGGTCGAGTCTGAGTACGGTTCCGTCTTCAAGAAGTCTTGCGTAATACATGGTCGGATTTCCGGTGCTGTCCGACCTTCTGGTCTCGCGGCCCTCTCCCGATTCAAGTGCTTCCCTTACCTCGGCATGCGAACCCTGATTGGATGAAATGTCCTCGTAACCGCTGTCATAAAGTACACTTCCGTCACTGTCTATCCAGGTGACCCGGTGGTCTTCATCAAGCCCATCAAGATACTCAGATCCCGAAAGATTCATTCCGGCCACGACATATGTAGCCTCCTGTGCAAGCGCTTCATACGTCTCATTGATGGTCTGGGTATACTGAAGGCCGAAGAACATAAACGTGCATATGGCAAGAACCAGTATTCCCACGAGAAATGTGTTTCTGAAAATTGTTTTAGTCATTGATCTTCTCCGATATATTTATATCCGACGCCTCGTACCGTCTGTATTTTCTCTCCGACATCCTTAAGCTTTGAACGAAGGGTTCTTATATGTACATCCAGCGTTCTGTTTTCACGCTCGGCTTCTATACCCCAGACTTTCTGAAGAAGCTTTTCCCTTTCGATGACCACTCCGCTGTTTTCT
>JAGCRJ010000019.1 GCA_017964745.1 Lachnospiraceae bacterium | reverse complement strand
TCATAGGCAGATACGCGGGGCAGTTAACAGGTTAAAAAAACGCCCCTGAAAGGAAAGAAAATGGAAACTTCCAGGAAAAAGCTCCTTAAAAACGTTATGGAAAGATCCGCCGCGTGCGGAGAAACAGCAGGTTCCGTGCTTCTGGTCAAAAAGGCCGGAAAGGAAGAATGCTTCATCAGGACGGGATACGCCGACATTCCGGCGAAGAAGCCCCTTGAAAGGAACACCCTTTTCAGGCTGTATTCGATGACCAAGCCGGTCACCGCCGCAGCCGTTATGATCCTTGTCGAAAGAGGCCTCATCGATCTTAACGACCAGATAAAGTACATCTTCCCCACATTTGAGAATATGAAGGTCCTCGAAAACGGAAAGCCTTCGAGAGCAGGTAAGGACCTGTCTCTTTTCGATATCTACAACATGACGAGCGGCCTTGCATATCCCGGTCCCGAGGGTGCTGCGCTGCAGGCAGCGGGTATTTTCGACGACATCATAAAGGGACTTTCGGAAACTCCCGGAGGAAACGTCTCGACTCTCGAATATGCCGAAAGGACAGGCAGGATCCCTCTCGCATTCCAGCCCGGCTCACACTGGCAGTACGGAACGGGCGCTGATATCATGGGCGCCGTGGTTGAAAAGGTTTCCGGTATGAAATACGGCGACTTTCTTAAAAAGGAGATCTTCGAGCCCCTGGGCATGAACGATACGGACTTCTACGTTCCCTCGAAAAAGAAAAACAGGCTTGCCAAGGTATACGAAAGTCAGCCTGACGGCAATATGATCGAATACACCGGAGAAAACCTCGGAATCGAAAATCCCCCTTACCACAGACCCGCCTTCGAATCCGGCGGTGCGGGCCTCATCTCCTGCATCGACGATTATGAAAAGTTCGCTACGATGCTTCTTAACGGAGGAAAGTACAACGGAAAGAAGATCCTTTCCGAAAACAGCGTGGAGTTTTTGACAAACGGGCGCCTTACTCCCGAACAGCAGAAGGACTTCAACTGGGACGGCCTGCAGGGATTTACCTATTCGCATTTCCTGAGGATCATGGACGAGCCCGAAAAGGCAGTGACGATAGCTAAGAAGGGTGAGTACGGATGGGACGGATGGCTCGGATGCTACGTAGCCAACATCCCTTCCGAAAAGATGACGATCCTTCTCATGACACAGAAGAAGGACGCGGGAACCTTCGGGCTCACAAGAAGAATAAGAAATATAGTGCTTGCATAATAATACGGCTGCCCGCTCCGGGCAGCCGTAAATCATTTTGTCTTATGAATTCTTAAGGTCGATTCCGAGCATGTTTCCGATGAGATCGTAGAGCTCTGCGGTGACCTCGATGGTGGAGATGCTCTCACCGGTAAGTCCGAATACTGCGAACAGTACGGTTGCCGCTCTTGCCCTCGGATTGACTATCCTGAGAACTCCCTCTTCATTTCCCCTTTCAAGAAGTGCTTCGAAGGAATCAAGAAGTTTGTAATAGGTACTGATCCTTACACAGTCAAGCTGGTAGCGGAGAGTCTCATCACCGAAGCAACGGTCCGTGTCCTCCTTATCCTCCTTGAACTGTCTCATACAGAAATAGACAAAGGTCTTGAGGATCTCGATAACGGGCTGCTCCTTGTTGACCATCAGTGCTATCAGAAGGTCTGCGGATTTCTGTGATTTCCTGTCAAGAACGCATTTGAAGAGTTTTTCCTTGGATTCGAAATAATGAAGCACGGTTCCCCTGACAACCTGGGCTTCCCCCGCGATATCGTCGAGATTGACACCGTAATATCCGTGCTTAAGGAACAGATCCTCCGCGATGTCCAGGATCTGCTTTTTTCTTTCTTCGGTATTGTTCATTCTTTTAGCCATAAGCGTACCCCTTTTCGATATAAACCATGAAACGAACACCGATACGTAAATAATTATAGCCTTTTTATTGACGTGAGGTCAACTGATGATTTATAGCGTTTGCTCCCCTGCCCTGCGAAAACAAGCCTTTACTTTAATCAATACTTAATATTCCTTTTATGACAGAAGATGCTTTTTCATGGTATCATATATAGGATTTACGGAGGTTTTTACAGTGAAGAAAACAGGACTTAAGATAACAGCGCTCACTGCGGTCGCATGCCTTACTCTATCCGGCTGCAAAGCTTCATATTTCGGTCTTCCCGGTCTCTTTTACGAAGCCGTGGAGGCCACCGAGGATATTCTCGAGGATTCCCTTTATTACGAAAGCGACATCGACGATGAAGATGTCGACATCTGGACATGGCCCGATTCCGAGGAGCATGACGATTCCTTTGACTGGGACGACTATGAATATGAGAATCCCGATGCGGAGCCCGGCACCGTCACCGTTATGGTTTATATGAACGGTTCGACCCTTGAGACAGAGGCCGGAGTCGCAACAGCGGATATCATGGAAATGATAAGGGCGGGCTACAACGAGGACGTAAATGTAGTCATCCAGACCATGGGTACCAAATACTGGTCCGAAAAGCTCGGTATCGCTTCAAACAGATCGCAGACCTACGTCATAGGCGAAGACGGTCTCGAGCTCGTACGTGACGATCTCGGACAGCTCGACTGCACCAAAGCAGACACACTCTATGAATTCATACAGTACTGCGGAAAGGAATACCCCGCATCAAGAAATATCCTCATTCTCTGGGATCACGGCGGCGGACCCGCTTACGGCTTCGGATGGGATGAGTTCCAGGATGACTGGGAGAACCTCAGCGTCGACGAGATGAGAAAGGCTCTCAAGAACTGCAATGTCCACTTCGATTTCATCGGAATGGACTGCTGCATCATGTCATGCCTCGAGATCACCTACTCACTCAGGGATTACTGCGATTATATGATCCTTTCCGAGGATTTCGAAAGCTGTCTCGGCTGGTATTACACCGGATGGCTCGAAGCTCTTTATGACAACACCTCAATCTCCACCTACGATCTCGGCAAGATACTGATCGACGACATGATCAGGAAAAATGAGAACGACAGATTCAACGGAGACAGGTCCATCCTTGCACTTGTCGATGAGAGCAAGATGGAAAAGCTCTGGGATATCTGGGTAGAATTCGCTTACGAAAATGAAGACGCTCTCCTTGCCACCAATTTCAGCCAGGAACTCGAAGAAACCGGAAAGGGTGTGGGACTTTCTTCAAGACGTGCGAACCCCTCTCTGAAAATGAGTGATCTTTACGATCTCTTTTTCGGCGACAGCGATCTCTGGGATACTCTGGAAAGCATATCCGATGACGATGTGTATATGTCGGATTACTGCATCACGGATCTTATGGGACTTGCATATATTATCGAGGGCGATGATTCCGAAAGACTGATCAAGGCGGTTGATAAGGCACTGCTCTACGTCGGTGCCACAGACGACAACTTAAGTCTTACCGGAATATCGGTCACTCTTCCTTATAACGATGCCGATCTTTATTACGAACTTGAGTATGTCCTCGACAGATGCGGTTTCGACGAAGAGTATATCGAATGGCTTAAAAAGTTCTGCGATGTGGACAACGGAAGAGACTTCGACTGGTCCGGCTGGGGTGAAAGTTTCTGGAATGAATGGGGCGAATATGAAGGCTCCGACATCTGGGGAGAATGGTGATCGCACCATATAATAAATCAAGAAAATGGTTAAGATAATCCCTTGACGGGATCCCCCTTAAGGGGGGATAATACTCTTGATTGATATTTTTTTAACAGGCTTGTTATTTTATAAACGAAAGGAAATGCATCATGAATTATTTTGATCTTACAGGACAGGTCGCAGTAGTAACCGGATGCTCCACCGGACTCGGAGTTCAGATGGCAAAAGCTCTTGCAAGCCAGGGAGCAAACATCGCCGCACTCGCCCGCCGCAAGGACAAGATCGACGAAGTTGCAGCAATGCTCGAGAAGGAATACGGAGTAAAGGCTATCGGCGTACAGTGCGATATCACAAGCACCGAGAATGTTGATGCCGCCATCGAAGAAGTCATGAAAGTATTCGGCCGTATCGACATCCTTATCAACAACGCAGGTACCGGCGCAGTCGCTCCCGCTGAGGAGATCACCGACGAGCAGTTCCACAACGAGATGGACATCGACCTCTTCGGAACCTTCAGGGTATCACGTTCGGTTGCAAAGAAGGCCATGATCCCCGCAAAGTACGGACGTATCATCAACATCTCATCAATGTACGGTCTCGTAGGAAACAAGATTGCGGGAAGTGCTCCCTATCACGCTGCCAAGGGCGGTGTCGTAAACCTTACCAGAGCACTCGCTGCAGAGTGGGGTGCAAAGGGCATCACCGTTAACGCTATCTGCCCCGGATACTTCTACACCGACCTTACCACAGAGACTCTCGACAGTGATTTCTTCCAGGCTAACGCCAGAACCATGATCCCTCTCGAGAGATACGGAAAAGAAGGCGAGCTCGACTCCGCCGCTCTCTTCCTTTCTTCTCCCGCAAGCTCTTATGTTACCGGTGTAATGATCCCCGTAGACGGCGGATACACCTGTATGTAATTCTTTACGGATATCGAAAAAGCGGTTCCTTACGGAACCGCTTTTTTGATTATTCCTGTTCACCGTTCTTCATCTTTTTGTCGATCGCCCACTTGACTCCGTACATCGGATTCTTTATTACACGCTTGAGCTTTTCGATGTACTCCTGCTGCTCCTGCGTGATCCTCTTAAGATCCTTGTTCTCGGCATCGAGTGTTTCGATCCTTGCTATCAGTCCTTCCCTCTCCGAAGTGAATTCATCGAGTCTTCTGAAGGGCTTTCTGTAATTTGCGATCTTTTCCGCGGATAATCCGCTTCCAGAGATCTTCCTCTGAAATGCATTCTCCATGCGGTCATATGTATCAACCATGTACATGTCTATTCCGCAGAGATTGGCAAATTCCTGTCTGGTCTTGATCTTCCACGCGATGTTCGTATGTGTTTCGAATACGCATCTGTAAACCCTGTATCTGAGATAATCCACGGGAACGGGGAAATCAAAGAACCACTCCGGATCTATGCAGACGATACCGCTTTCCGTTTTGAGGAAATTGCTGAAGATCATATCCGCATCGGACTTTTTAAACGAAGGAGTCCTTGGCGGTATCTCAATATCTCCGAATACCTCTTTGAATCCGTCGGTCATCTCAAAAATACATTTATTCTCATCCTTCACATCATAGAGCAAGAGATCAAGATGATCCTTGAGATCGCGGCAGATATCGGAAACGGTTGCTGATGAATAATCGATGCAGTCACTGTCAAAAGGAATTCCCTGTACGAAATCGAAATACAGGTCGTTTCCTTTTCTTGTATATCCGGCAACCTTTATCGAATCAAATATCTCTTCCGTAGCGGAAGCATTCTTTTCTATCGCATCTATATGAGAGACGGCTTCCTCACAGGAAGGTGACTTGACTGCGTATATCTTTCCTCCCTCACAGACGATACGTGTGCCCACTCTGTACTCCGGTGCCCTGAGAGTATTGAACTTCGCATAGAGGCATCCGGGTTCGGCATCTTCTCCGCCGTTTCTTGCGGTGATAACAAACGAATTCGCAAAGTCGGGGAATAGTCCGTCCTCACAGATCTGGTCGAGAACCTTGACCTCATCGAAAGAATCCATTCTCTCCCTGTCGTAGTTGGGGGACCTGCTCACGATATCTCCGGGAGCGGGAAGCTTTTCGTCCGAATAGATCTCGAAGGGAAGCTTGTAATCCGGAACGGGATATCTGAAGGTAACACCGGTAAAGCCTGCTTTCTTGAGCATCGCATTGAGTGCATATCCCGAGAAGGTCCTTACCCTCTCGACTCCGTGATAGCCCTCTATTCCTTCATATGCCTTGCCTGTATGATCCTCTGTCGCACCGGCAAAATACTTCATGCCGTATTTATTCTCGATCGCAATGTATAACTTGCCGCCTTCCTTAAGCAGGCTGCGGCACTTCTTCAGCATGTCGGTGAACGGATCGTCAGATGAAATATAATAGATCGAATACTCGAAGACTCCGATAAGGGTTATCACATCGTACTTTTCGCTGAATTCAATGTCCTCGAAATTACCGACAAGTATTTTCAGATTATCATACTTACTGTTTCTGTATGCGTTTATGGTCAAGCGCTTTTTGGAAAGATCAACGCTCGTAACAGTCCCGCATTTTTCGCAGAGCACACCTGTAACGGCGCCGCATCCGGAACCGATCTCAAGTGCGGAGCAGTTCTTATCAAAGTCATCCCACGCAAGGATGTTCTTTCTTATATCGGACAGATGATAAAGCTCCGCCCAGTCGTTTCCTTCGGACAGTCTCTTATCAATATCACATCCGCTCTTTACAATCTCAAGAATGCGGTCTTCGACACTCTCTCCGTCCGAGTAAGTATCGCTGCCCTTGTAAAAGGACAGATCCATTATCACATTTCCGATCTTCTC
>JAGCRJ010000197.1 GCA_017964745.1 Lachnospiraceae bacterium | reverse complement strand
CCTTTAATAACTGACCGAGTTTTATAAAATCGTCTTTAAGATAAAATGTGATCATTCTTATACCGCACTGATGGTAACGGGAAGTACTACGTAAACGTAGGACATGTCTTCTTTCTTGATAAAGCAGGGAGCTTTTGAATTAACAAAATCAAGCTCTATCTCTTCATCGTCTATAACATTGAGCGCATCTATGACAAATCTGGGATTGAATCCGATTATCATATCTTTTCCGGATTTTGAAGCAGGTACATTTTCATTCATGCTGCCGATCGCGGAATTGATCTTGATCGAAATGCTGTCATCCTTGATATCCAGAATGATGGGTTTCTTATCGCCTTCTCTTACATAAATGGTGGATCTGTCGAGACATTCGTTTAGTTTCTTTTTATTGATCTTAACCTTTGTCTCATAATCACCGACGAGCATCTTATTAACATCAAAGAAATTACCTTCGATGATCCTTGAAACTACTTTTGTATTGTCATATTCAAAACTGATGTGATTGGGATTGAAGAAGATCTCAACATCATCTTCAGCTCCGCCGCCTATTATCTTGGCAAGCTCTTTTAAACTTTTTCCGGGAACGATCACTATCTTGTAGGGATAACTTTCACGAAGCTCCATATTGCACATGGATATTCTGTGTCCGTCAAGGCTGCACATTCTTATGTTGTTATCCTTTATCTCCATGAGTTCTCCCCTCATGGTCTGCTGTCCGGGAGTATCCTCACTTATATCGGCAATAGAAAAGCTTGTCTTTCTTATCAGCTCCCTGAGAGAAAGCTGGCTTATAACTATACTGTCACTCTTTTCAAGATCGGGAAGATAAGGGAACTCATCATCACTTCTTCCGGGCATATTCTGAACACTCTGTTCACATCTGAAAAATGCGGTAAGGTTATCATCTGTCTCGATAACTATGTCTGAATCTGAATCAGGCATCTTTCTTATTACATCTGAAAAATGCTTTGCATCAAGAGCAACAACTCCGGAGCTTTCAATATTTCCTTCAATGATCGTTTCAATACCAAGGTCAAGATTGTTAACGGTAAGAGTGATCTTTCCTCCGTTGGTATTTATGAGTATGCATTCCATTATTGACATTGTGCTCTTAGCGGGAAGAGCTCTTATAACTGTCTGGATACCTGAAAGTAATGCTGATTTAGAACAGGAAATCTTCATTGTGCATAACTCCTTTTTCGTGTGCGGATGCCCTTTTAAATGATATATTTAAATAGTTTAAAGTCTTATAAGTAATAGGTGCTGTGATTTATGTGCATAACCTTATTTATTATACTATTTTCAAGGGAAAAATGGAATGAATAAGTATGTGAAATAGTACCGGTTATTAAATGATTTTCTCCCCTTTATAACCCTTTAAAAGTTATGTAAACATGGGCTTTTTAATTGCCTGAGAGTATCTTTTTTATGCTTTCCACTTTTTCCTTGGTGTTTTTTCCACTTTTATTGGAATTAATCTCTTCTGAGATCTTCTTACACCCGCTTATTACGGTTGTATGATCGCTTCTGTGAAGGTTATTCGCAATCTGCTGGTAAGTGATACCCAGCATGTCATAAGCAAGGAACATTATTATATGTCTGGGATAAACAATGTCGGCATTTCTCTTATTAGACATGATCGCATCCTTACTTGCACCGCATTCCTGACATACAACGTCAACAATACGGTCAAAAGTGATCTTATTTGAGTCTGAAGGATAGATATAGTCCTTAAGGGCTTCCTTTGCAAATTCAAGATCCGGTTCCATATTGTTATAAAGCTTTGAAAATCCGATGATCTTGTTAAGGGCTCCTTCAAGCTCTCTTATGTTTGACTTTATATTTGAAGCTATATAATCGATTATTTCTTCGCTTATTTTGATCTTTATCTTGTATTTATCCGCATTATTCTTAAGAATTGCGGATCTTGTCTCATAATCCGGAGGAGTTATATCTACAGGCATTCCCCATGCGAATCTTGATATATATCTTTCATCGAGGGTCTTGAATTCCTTGAAATTCTTATCGGATGAAAGGATTATCTGCTTTCCGGCATCATGAAGGGCATTAAATGTGTGGAAAAACTCTTCCTGGGTAGCTTCTTTTCCTATAATGAACTGGATATCGTCGATCATAAGGACATCAACGGTACGGTATTTGTCACGCAGCTTACTCATTGAATCTGCTGTATTACCGCTTCTTAAGGATTCGATAACGTCATTGGTAAACTGTTCACTGGTAACATAGATTACCTTCTTGGTAGGATCTTTCTTTAATATAAAATGACCTATCGACTGCATAAGATGGGTCTTTCCGAGACCGGGACCTCCGTAAATATAAAGAGGATTCCAGGTTTTTCCGGGATCTTCCGCAACGGCGACCGATACCTGATGGGCCATCATATTATTTTTGCCCACGACAAAGGATTCAAAGGTATAATCCGGATTTAAAGTATCGTTATCAACCTTTGTCTCTTCGGGCTCATATGTATGAGGAGTATTGCTGTTAAGAATGAACTTGACCGAGATTATCTGATTAAGCTCTTCGCCTATGACAGTCTCGAAATAATCCTTGAACTTCTTATTAAGATAACCGAGAGCTCTTTCGTCTTCTTTTTCGGATACGATATATACCGTATTTCCGTTTAATTCACGGAATTCGAGGTTCTCAAACCAGAGATGGTATGTGATGTCGGAAACATTTGCTTCCCTCTGGATCTTTCTCTTGATCTCTTCCCAGTATTCTTCGTTGGTAAAGTTCTCTGCGTTCATTATTTGAAAGTTTTCTCCTTGATCGGCTGGCCGCAAAAAGGGCGAAAATACCCCTATAATGCGACTGCCGTACCATTTTATAAAAATATAAAATATTATTCAAATTGCGTTATTCCCTTTTGTGCGTTAGCAGACTTATCCACATTTGTGGATAATGCATACAGAGCATGAATAATGCATATATGAGGTCAGTTTATGTGAATCAATGTGGATATATCATAAAATGTGAATATCTTATAAAATGGCTAAATTACGCTGTTTATGAGTAGTTTTTGACTGTCAGGGTCAATAAAAAATGATACATATCCACATGTTGTACACTAAATGGGGATAAGATTTTAGGTGATATTTTTAGTGGATAAGTCGGTGGAAAAGAAAAATTTTCACCCTATTTTTATGTGGATACCTGATCTTGAAAATCGGAGTTTTTTCAAGAAAAATCAATAATATCCGCTATTTTTGCTTGACACTCTTTCTTTAATTAATTAAAATCTGTTTTGTGTCGTTTCTGACAGGTTCCAGGTAGTGGAATCATGCACTTATGGGTGCACTGCGAAGAGTTTTATTATAGAAGGAGGTGTTTCCTTATGAAGATGACATTTCAGCCTAAGAAAAAGTCTCATGCCAAGGTTCACGGTTTCAGAGCAAGAATGTCTTCAGCCGGTGGACGTAAGGTTCTTCAGAGCAGAAGAGCAAAGGGCAGAAAGAAATTATCGGCTTAAAAGTAAAGGTCACATTTGATGTGACCTTTGTTTTTCCGATCATTTAATATGGAAAGATTAAGAAGTAACGCACAGTTTTCGGATGTTTACCGGACACACAGATCCTTCGCAGACGATTATTTCGTTATGTATGTCAGAGAAAACGGGGAATCCTTTAACCGTGTAGGCGTAAGCGTCAGTAAGAAGATCGGAAACAGTGTCGTAAGACACCGTGTGAAGAGACTTGCAAAAGAAGCCTTCAGAAATTCCGAGAATATGTTCAATAGTGGTTTGGACATAGTATTTGTTGCAAGGAAAAATGCTGCATTGATGAAATATTCAGATGCACAAAGATCTCTGATGGGTCTTGCAGCTTCCCATCGCATCCTGCAAAAAGCGGGCAATTGATCATATTTATATATGAAGAGATTCTTTATTTGGTTGATCACGTTATATAAGAAATATCTTTCTCCTCTTAAGAGAACGAAGTGTCCATATTATCCCAGCTGGTCCTCCTACGGAAAAGAAGCAATTGAGGAAAACGGTGTAATATT
The DNA here is from genome assembly GCA_017964745.1 of Lachnospiraceae bacterium. Classification (GTDB taxonomy): domain Bacteria; phylum Bacillota; class Clostridia; order Lachnospirales; family Lachnospiraceae; genus AC2028. The sequence continues at coordinate 10,716 of JAGCRJ010000197.1, read as the reverse complement.
AGGATGTTTGCTTGCTCTTTGGAGAATTTTGAGATGTAATCCTTTTTCCAAGGGTGGAGTAGACCCTGTTCCCAGAATGAGGAAAAGATATTCAGGGAGAATTTAATGTATTTTACTCTTTTAACACCCAATACCACTCCCATCTTCAAGTACATCGTATGGATACTTGGTAAGATCATGGAGGGTATCTTTTATGTTCTTGATAAGATCGGTATCCCCAATATCGGTCTTTCCATCATACTTTTTACGATCATCGTAAATGTATGTATGATCCCGCTGACTTACAAGCAGCAGAAGTTCTCTAAGCTTTCAATGAAGATGAATCCTGAGATCAAGGCCATCCAGAAGAAGTATCAGGGCAAGAGGGATCAGGAATCTGCAATGAAGATGAATGCCGAGACTCAGGCAGTTTATGCCAAGTACGGTGTATCACCTACCGGAAGCTGCGGATATCTTCTTATCCAGTTACCCATTCTCTTTGCTCTGTACAGGGTTATCTACCAGATTCCCGCATATGTTACCAAGATCGGTAATGTATTCAGGGTTCTTACCGATAAGATAATCGCTGTCGACAACGGTAAATTCATCTCGGAAAATCCCGATGAACTTGTCAGTATCACAAGTGCCTTGAAGATGTATGCTTCCAATATCAGGGAAGGAAATCTCTCCAACGGTATTATCGATGTTCTTAACAGAACTTCTACATCTGACATGGCTGTCATCAGCGCTCACTACGGACTTTCGGACCTTACCTATGAAGGTGCAAGGATCATTTCATCCGCAGGTGAAAAGGGACTTCTGGATATCTACAACAATTTCCTCGGTCTCAATATCAGAAATACACCCTGGTATATCATTAAGGAAAGCTTTGTATCTCATGCATATCTGCTGATGATCGCAGCTGCCCTTGTTCCTGTTATTTCAGGTTTCACCCAGTGGCTTTCCATCAAGCTTGCTCCTACCCAGTCACAGCCTGCCGGAGATAATTCACAGGCAGATCAGATGGCTCAGACCATGAAGACCATGAATGTGATGATGCCTCTTATGTCGGTATGGATCGGTTTCACATTCCCTACCGGTCTCGGTATTTACTGGATCGCCAACGCTGTTGTCCGTGTTATCATCCAGATAATCATGAACAAGCGTATCGACAAGATCGATATTGAAGAACTTATTGAGAATAATAAGGAAAAGAGCCAGAAGAAGCTTGAAAAGATGCAGGCAAACCAGGAAAGAATGCAGGCTTATGCCGCTATGAATACCCGCAGCATCCAGAGTAAGGCTTCCTATGTCAATAAAGATTCATCAGGTGATGTCAAAGGTGATGATGTTACGAAACCTCTTGATTATGCACCCGGCTCAATGGCAGCCAAAGCAAATATGGTAAGCGAATTTAATAAGAGAAACAGTAAGTGAGGTCACCAATCATGGAATATAAAGAATATACAGGCAAAACGGTAAATGATCTTATCACCGATGCATGTCAGGATCTCGGTGTTACCAGTGACAGACTTGATTATGTTGTGGTAGACGAAGGTTCTTCGGGATTCCTCGGAATCGGCGCCAAGAATGCAGTCATCAAAGCAAGAGTTAAGTCAGACGAACAGATCGCGGAAGAAAAAGCAGCCGAAGAAAAGAAGGCTGAAGTAAAAGAGGAAGTTAAGGAAGAGGAGACCAGGAAGGAAGAAGCTCCCAAAAAGCAGTCCTCCGAAAAGATCATTCCCGTATCCGATCCCGCAAAGTATGAATCGATCGCTGTAAAATTCCTCGAGGATGTTTTCAAGGCAATGGGACTTGAAGCTTCCATGAAGACCTCATTCGAACTCAGTGAGAATGCACTTGATATCGAGATTGTCGGAAGCGACATGGGAATCCTTATCGGTAAGAGAGGAGCAACCCTCGATTCACTCCAGTATCTTGTAAGCCTTGTTGTTAACAAGGAAAGCGAACAGTATATCAGAGTCAAGGTTGATACCGAGGATTACAGGGAGAGAAGAAGAGCAACTCTTGAAAATCTCGCAAAGAATGTATCTTCCAAGGTTAAGCGTACCGGACGCCCTTATGAGCTCGAAGCTATGAATCCTTATGAAAGAAGGATCATCCACTCCGCACTTCAGGATAACAAATATGTTTATACCTACAGTGAAGGTGAAGGTGTGGACAGACATATCATCGTAGCGCTCAAGGACGGAGTAAAGCCTACCGGTGATTATAACCGCGGCCGCAGAGGCAAGAGGTATTGATCTTAGTCTTAAATGGCTGAATAAGTATTTGTGTTAAGGGCCATGGCGACTGCTGTGGCCTTTATTTTGTAAAATGACCGATAATCTTCAGAAGACAATTGCAGCGATCTCGACCGCACTTTCCGAATCGGGAATAGGTATCATCAGGGTCAGCGGCCCCGATGCAGTTAAGATATGCTCCGAAATACTTTTTGATAAAAAGAAAGAATCTGTTCTTGATAAGATGGAAGCAGGTACTTTCAGGCATTGCTATGTTTTTGATTCGGATGAGATCCTTGATGAATGCATAGTCTTACTCTATAAGGCTCCGCATTCTTATACGGGAGAAGATACCGTTGAGATCCAGTGCCACGGCGGAGTTTTTCTTTTAAAGAAGGTACTCGATCTTGTGACTTCTCACGGAGCTGTTCTTTCCGCACCCGGTGAGTTTACAAAGAGAGCTTTTCTCAATTCCAAGATGGATCTTGCACAGGCGGAAGCCGTAATGGATCTGATCTCATCCAGATCCGAAGGAGCGCTCAGGGCATCCAGGGATCAGATGTCCGGAAGGGTTTCCGAAGCAATAAAGGATCTGAGGGCAAAGATCCTCTATGAGACGGCATATATCGAATCTGCGATAGACGATCCCGAGCATTACGATCTTACGGGATATGAAGATAAATTATCTGAGACTGTTGATGATATCTCGGATAAGATAACAGAAATGATAAGATCCTATGATTCGGGAAAGTTTGTAAGGGAAGGAATATCTACCTGCATAGTTGGAAGTCCAAATTCGGGTAAATCATCTCTCTTAAATCTTCTTGCGGGTCATGACAGGGCCATAGTTTCCGATATTCCCGGAACAACAAGGGATACGATAGAAGAGTATATAAGACTTGATGATATTCTTCTTAAGGTTACCGATACGGCAGGCATCAGGGATACCGACGATGTGATAGAATCGATCGGAACAAAGAGAGCACTCAGTGCTGCGGAAAATGCGGATCTGATCCTTTTCATGATAGACGGATCCGAATATCTTACTACAGAGATAATGCAGATCTTTTCTGCGGTTTATAAGCAGAAGCTAATCATTATATTAAATAAAGCGGATAAAACTCTTAAGGTAAGACCTGATGATGTTTACATTCATCTGAAGGAATCCGCGGACAGGGAAATCTCTGCTCTGACTAAGGAAGAATTTTTTGACAGATATCCCTGCATCATCATGAGTGCTTCGGGAGGACAGGGACTTGAGGATCTGAAGCGTACAGTCAGGGCAGGATTTTTATCTGGTGATATAACATCAAAGTCGGATGTTGTCATCACCGGACTCAGACATAAAGAGCTTTTAACTGATGCGCTTGAAAGTCTGAACGGTGTAAAAGAAGGAATAGTATCCGGTGTGGAGATCGATGTTTACTGCGGAGATCTCTACAATGCATATAAAAAACTCGGACTCATCATAGGCGAAGAACTCGGTGACGATCTTGCCGATGAGATCTTTTCCAAATTCTGTATGGGCAAATAATATGGATCTTAAATGCAGAGGTGCGGAATTTAATATTGATGTTGCGATAGTCGGAGCGGGTCACGCTGGATGCGAGGCCGCACTTGCATGTGCAAGGCTCGGACTTGAGACGGTTGTGTTTACCGTAAGTGTCGACAGTATCGCACTCATGCCCTGCAATCCCAATATAGGAGGATCTTCCAAGGGTCATCTCGTAAGGGAGCTTGATGCTCTCGGCGGAGAGATGGGTAAGAATATCGACAAGACCTTTATCCAGAGCAAGATGCTCAATACTTCAAAGGGTCCCGCGGTGCATTCACTCAGGGCACAGGCGGATAAGAGGGATTACTCCGGATCAATGAGAAAGATCCTCGAATCCCAGGAGCATCTTACCATCAAACAGGCCGAGGTCTGCGAGCTTCTCTGGGAAGAGATTCCTTCGGATGAAAAAACAGGATCTTATGAAAAATATGTAACCGGTGTCCGCACACAGACAGGAACTAAGTATAACTGCAAAGCCGTTGTACTCTGTACGGGAGTTTATCTTAATTCAAGATGTCTTACCGGTGAGTCAATTACATACACCGGACCCAACGGGCTTCAGGCTGCGACACATCTTTCCGATTCATTGAGGAATGCCGGAGTTGAGCTCAGACGTTTCAAGACCGGAACTCCCGCAAGAATGGACGGAAAGACAATTGATTTTTCCAAGATGGAAGAGCAGAAGGGTGATGAGGTTATCGTTCCTTTTTCCTTTTCCACCGATCCTGCTACGATACAGAAAGATCAGGTTTCATGCTGGCTCACACATACCAATAAGAAAACTCATGACATTATCAGGGCTAACCTTGACAGATCTCCGATATATGCGGGGATCATCGAAGGCACAGGTCCCAGGTACTGTCCTTCCATAGAAGACAAGGTCGTAAAATTTTCCGAGAAGGAATCTCATCAGGTTTTCATTGAACCCGAAGGATTATATACGGATGAGATGTATGTCGACGGAATGAGCTCATCACTTCCCGAAGATGTACAGCTTGCAATGTACCGCACCGTTCCAGGACTTGAGAACTGCAAGATCGTAAGAAACGCTTATGCGATCGAATACGACTGCATTAACGCAAAATGTCTCTATCCCCATCTTGAATTCAAAAAGATAAGAGGACTTTTTGCGGGAGGTCAGTTCAACGGAAGCAGCGGATACGAAGAAGCTGCGGCACAGGGATTTGTTGCGGGAGTAAATGCCGCAATGGAGATCCTCGGAAAAGAATTCCTTGTTCTCAAGAGAAGCGAAAGTTACATAGGTGTTCTCATAGATGATCTTGTTACCAAGGATAACAGGGAACCCTATCGTATGATGACTTCAAGGGCAGAGTACAGACTGCTCCTTAGACAGGACAATGCGGATCTCAGACTTAGAAAGTACGGACACCGCATCGGTCTTATCTCCGATGAAGTTTATAACGGCATATTAAAGAAAAAAGAATCCATAGATGAGGAAATAGAAAGATTAAAGAGTGTTATGCTCGGTGCGGGAAGCGAGACCTGTAAGTACCTCGAGTCGATCGGTTCCGCTCCGCTTTCCACCGCCACATCACTTGCTTCCCTTATCTGCAGACCGGAGCTTGATTATAAAAAGCTTGCACCTCTCGATCCCGAAAGGCCGCAGCTTCCCGACGATGTAACCGAGCAGGTTCAGATAGAGATCCGTTATGAAGGATATATCAAGCGTCAGGAAAAACAGGTAAAGGAACAGGAGAGACTTGAGGTAAAACTCATTCCCGAAGATATTGATTACGATGATGTTCCTTCACTTCGCATTGAAGCAAGGCAGCATCTGAAGGAATTCAGACCGGTATCCGTAGGACAGGCTTCGCGTATATCCGGCGTTTCACCTGCAGATATATCCGTACTTCTTGTTTACCTTGAAAAGATCAACAGACAAAAACTCGGTGTCTGATAAATGACACGCGTGTCATAATTATATGCATGATTATTCCAAGTTAATTTCATATCTGTCTCAGTATGGCATATCTGTATCCGATGATCAGATAAAGCAGCTCGATACATATTATGAGATGATGACTGAGACCAATAAGTCACTCAACCTTACTGCGATAACTGAATTCGATGAAGTGATAGTAAAGCATTACATCGATTCGGTTACCATCGTAAGGGATATTGATATGTCAGGAAAAAAATCAGTGATCGATGTTGGTACCGGCGCAGGTTTCCCCGGTATGGTCCTGAAGATAATTTTTCCTGAGCTGAATATTACCCTGTTCGATTCATTGCAAAAAAGATTGAACTTTTTGGAAGAGGTAATATCTGCCCTCGGACTGAAAGGTATTTCCACTTATCACGGACGTGCTGAAGAAGCCGGACATATATCATCCATGAGAGAGCAGTATGATATATGTGTTTCACGTGCAGTGGCAAATCTTCCTGTACTTTGTGAACTGTGTTTACCCTTCGTAAAAGAGGGCGGTACATTTATAGCTTATAAATCCGATAAGGGATCATCCGAAGTTGAAGCATCCGCCCATGCACTATCTGTTCTTAATTCATCCATTGTTAAAGAGGATGAGTTCACTCTTCCGGACAGTGATATGGTAAGGGACCTGGTCATCATTTCAAAAGACGGACCCTGTCCTAAGGCATATCCGAGAAAACCCGGAACTCCTTCCAGGAAACCCTTGTGACAGGGTAGGACTTATATACCATATATTGTTATTCCGAATTTCTTCCTAATATACTGATACTAGATTCCAATGTTTCACGTGAAACATTTTCTAGATTTAGGGGTCGAATGTTTCACGTGAAACAATTGATAGTGGTTTTTGAAAAAGGTTTCACATACGAGCTTTTAGATACCACAATATATTGGGTATATATACAGAGGGGTAATACTGAAAGAAAGGCACTCATCTATGATATGCAGAAATTGCGGAGCAGAATTGCCCGGACCCATGGTATGTCCAAATTGTATGACATGGCAGGGAGAAATCAAACCTCCGACAAAATTGGACAAGCTAAAAAAAGCGACTAATGGAGTCATTAATGTGATCGGAACTGCAATCCTGATCTTTATGGGGATCGGGCTTTTATTGCTGGTGCTGGGAATAGGAATGTTGATCCATGCCGGAATGTAAAAGTAGATATTTTCCATTTTCTTTCCACGTGAAACGGAGGGCGGAGCATGTACATAGTCAACTTTTGTTCGCAGTGTGGATCTAAAATATCGAGCGATGCAAAGTTCTGTCCCGAGTGCGGAACTCCGAGATACGGAACTCCCCGTAACCTTGATATAGGATCGGACTCTCAGCCGCCCGTAGCTTTTGGAATGGAGACTCCCAAAGCTCCGCAGTCCCCGGCATTCGGAATGGGTGATCCGCCTGTTAAAATGAAGGAAGTAAGAATGAAGATGCTGGTCGATTGCTGCCGGAAGGTTCTGGCTACCGCAGCCGGAGACGGGCATGATGAAACTGTCCTGTATCTGAACGAAGATACAGGAAACTATGAGATACATAAGTATGTTATGCAGCCCGGAGGCCCTGAAACCCATCTCGCATTTCTGTCGGAAAAGTCTGTTTACGACAAACTGATGGAGAAGATCAAAGAGACAAGAATTGCCTCTTATGAGGATAAAAAGGGAGTGAACATCTGCGGCGGAGATTATGTAATTAAATTCCTGTCAGACGACAGGATAATAGGGATCAGCCTGAATAATCTTCCGTTGAAAAAACAGGATCTGTTGTATTCGATAGGATCGTTACTGGGCAGCAGCATCGATCCGGAAAAGAAAATAGAAAATTAAACCTGTCGTATATATAGATTTGTTTTTCACGTGGAACATTTCGTGATATAATAACCACTGTCCGTAAATTGAAAAAGGGGTAAGTATGAACAAAATTTTAGCGATTGCCAATCAAAAAGGCGGGGTCGGCAAGACCTGTACAGCAGTAAATCTTTCAGCATCACTCGTGGAACTCGGAAAGAAGGTCCTTCTTATAGACATGGACCCCCAGGGAAATTCTTCCAGCAGCTTCGGTGTCAACAAGAATGAAGTTGAAAATACCATCTATGAAGTAATGCTTGAGGAGTGCACTCTTTCGGAAGCGATCATCAAGGATGTAGCCAAGAACGTATCAATCGTTCCTGCCAATGTAAATCTCGGTGCGGTCGAGATTGAGATGGCCGGCAAGGATAAGGCGAACCTTCTCCTCAGAAGAGAGATCGATTTTATAAAAGACGAATATGATTATATTTTTATAGACTGTCCTCCTGCCATAAGTCTTACCACCGTAAACTCCATGGCAGCAGCTACCGGAGTAATTGTTCCGGTACAGTGTGAGTTCCTTGCACTCGAAGGTCTCGGTCAGGTCATCGAGACCATCAACCTGGTCAGAAGCAGAATGAATCCCACACTTGATCTTACGGGAATTCTTTTTACCATGTATGACGGAAGAACTCTCCTTTCCAACGATGTTGTAGAAAACGTAAAAAACACCGTAAAGTATCATACATTCGAAGCAAAGATCCCCAGAAATATCAGGCTGTCCGAAGCTCCTTCTTTTGAACAGCCCATTACCGTATACGATCCCAAGTGCAGCGGCGCTATCGCATACATGAATCTGGCAAAAGAAGTGGAAGCATTATTCGCAGGAGAATAAATATCAAGTGTAATTAATTATCGGAGGGAATTATGGCAAGAAAGGGACTTGGCAAGGGACTTGATGCACTCATCCCCAATGTGGTCGTTAAAGAGACCGCGGAGGAAAACACCAAGGCTGCGAAGGAGCAGGCAAAGACCGGTGTTAACGACGGAAGAACGATCGTGAACATCACTAAGGTCGAACCCAACAGAAAGCAGCCCAGAAGAAAATTCAATGAAGATGCACTTCAGGAACTTTCCGATTCCATAAAGCTTCACGGACTGATCGAGCCGATCATCGTTCAGGACAGAGGCGACCGTTATGAAATAGTTGCCGGTGAGAGAAGATGGAGAGCTTCCAAGATGGCAGGTCTTAAAGAAGTACCTGTTATCATTGGAAATTATACCGACAAAGAAATTCTCGAGATCTCCATCATAGAGAACACCCAGAGAGAAGATCTTAATCCCATCGAAGAAGCAATGGGATATAAGAGACTTGTCGATGAATTTGATTACACCCAGGATGATATCGCAGAGAGAATCTCAAAGAGCAGATCTGCGATCACCAACTCGATAAGACTTCTCAAGCTTTCCGAAAAAGTTCAGGAAATGCTTATCGAAGATCTGATCAGTGCCGGACACGGAAGAGCACTCCTTGCGATCGAGGATCCCGAGAAGCAAGAAGAGATCGCACAGAAGATTGTCGATGAAAAGCTTAATGTACGTGATGTCGAAAAGCTTGTCAATTCACTGAAGAAGCCCGCAAAACCCAGAGCGGTTACCGATGAAGCTCTCAAGGTCTTCTACCATGATATGGAAGAAAATCTCAAGATGGCAGTGGGAACCAAGGTTTCCATCGCAGGTAAGGGAAACGGTGCCGGAACCGTGACCATCGAATTCTACAATAACGAAGATCTTGACCGTATCGCAGCAAAGCTCAGAAGCTGAAGGATAAGTACGGATCAGGGTCCGGGAGGAGAAAAACTTGCAGAGCAGTATCTTTAATTCAATGGGACTCGGTGCGACAGATCCCGCAATCTGGTTTATCATTCTTTTTGCGCTGTCCGTGCTGATCATCATAATCCTTATCGCGGTATCATCCGGACAGAAAAAGAAGATCGCCGCACTTACCGAAAGAGTTGACGATCTTACATCCGGCGAAGGTGGCAAGAGCCTGGAAGAGGAACTTGACCAGATCATCGCGGATAACGAAAAGCTCCTTAAGGATACCGAGAAGAACACCCGCGACATAAGCACCATCTACGGAAGACTTAAATCCGTATACCAGAAAATGGCGATCGTAAAATACGATGCTTATGATCAGCTCGGAGGAGAGATGAGCGCGGTCGTGGTCATCCTCGATGAGAACAATAACGGAGTCCTTATCAATAACGTTTACTCTACCGAAGGCGGATACGTCTACACGAGAGAGATAGAGAACGGAAAATGCAAGCATGAGCTGGGAGCCGAGGAACAGCAGGCTCTCACAGAAGCAATACATAAGTGATCAAAAAAAATTGGCGAAATAATCGCAATCCGAATAAATGCCGCTGACGCGACAGAAACAGAGGTAATTACAATGATAGACATTAAGCTCATAAGAGAAAATCCCGATCTTGTAAAGGAAAACATCAAAAAGAAATTCCAGGATGAAAAGATCGCTCTTGTCGACGAAGTAAAGGGACTCGACGATCAGGTCAGAGCCGCAAAGCAGGAAGGCGATTCGCTCAGATCCAAGAGAAACTCCGTATCCAAGGAGATCGGCGGACTTATGGGCAGAATGAAGAAGGCCGAAAGTTCGGGAGATACCGCAGAGGCTGAAAAGCTGAAGGCTGAAGTGGAAGCCAAAAAGGCTGAGGTCGAAGCCGGAGCAAAGAGACTCGAGGAGCTTGAGAAGATAGAAGAAGAGCTCGGAGAGAAGATCACCAAGATCATGATGGTCATTCCCAACATCATCGACGAGTCCGTTCCCATCGGAAAGGACGACAGCGAAAATGTCGAGATCGAGAAGTTCGGTGATCCCGCAGTTCCTTCCTTCGAAGTTCCCTACCATGCCGATATCCTCGACAGGATCGGCGGTCTTGAAAAGGATGCCGCAGGACGTACCAGCGGAAACGTATTCTATTATCTTATCGGTGATGCCGCAAGACTTCACTCCGCTATGATTTCTTTTGCGAGAGATTTCATGATCGACAAGGGATTCACCTATTGCATTCCTCCCTTCATGATCAGAAGCAATGTTGTTAACGGCGTTATGAGCTTCAAGGAAATGGAAGCCATGATGTACAAGATAGAGGGAGAGGATCTCTACCTCATCGGAACCAGTG
>JAGCRJ010000196.1 GCA_017964745.1 Lachnospiraceae bacterium | reverse complement strand
GTGAGATGATCGGAAACGGCTCTCCCAAGGAAATGATTGACAAGTATAAGCAGATCCTTGCGGGTGCCGGACAGGCCAAAATCGTTGAGAACAATGAAAATGACGTTCTGGAATACGGAAACGGAAAGGCTTTCATTAAGGATTTCGCCATAACTGACTCAAAGGGCACGAAGACCAATGCCGTCGAAAAGGGCACGGAATACACCGTTTCGATGAAGGTGAAGATTGAAGAGGACATACAGGCACCGATCTTCGCATGCTCGGTCAAGAATGTCCGCGGTGTGGAGATAACAGGAACCAATACACTTGTCAGCAAGACCTTCGATGACAGTGTGAAGAAGGGAGACGAGATCGAGATCTCCTTTACCCAGAAGATGATGCTCCAGGGCGGTGAGTACCTTATCTCGCTCGGAGTTACCGGCTTTGAGAACGGGGAGTTTACGGTTTACCACAGGCTCTACGACATCCTCAGCATCAATGTCATCTCAGATTCCGATACCGTGGGATTCTTCGACAGCGACTACAGGATCACCGTAAAGAGATAACGGCATACCCGTTATCCGGCATGTAATTCCGGATGATATCCCCGGAATCCGCTTAATCTCATTTAATATAGAAAAAGCGATTTTAAAGTTGTATCATTAAATCAGTTTTAGTTCCTTTCCGGGGATATTTAACCGGAAGAAATAATAATACGAATATTTGGAGGCGCACATGGGTTACAGAGAAGAGTTTGAAAAGTGGCTTAGCGACGATTATTTTGACGAGGCTACAAAGCAGGAACTTCTTGCGATCAGAAACGATGAAAAGGAGATCGAGGACCGCTTCTACAGAGAACTTGAATTCGGTACCGGAGGCCTCAGAGGCGTTATCGGTGCGGGTTCTAACCGTATGAACGTCTATACCGTAAGAAAGGCTACCCAGGGACTTGCCAACTACATCATCAAGGCAGGAACCCAGTCCAAGGGCGTTGCGATCTCATTCGACTGCAGACGCATGAGCCCCGAGTTTGCCGATGTTGCGGCTCTCTGCCTTGCAGCTAACGGCATCAAGGCTTACGTTTTCGATGAACTCAGACCTACTCCCGAGCTTTCCTTCGCATTAAGGGAGCTTGGATGCACCGCAGGTATCAATATAACCGCAAGCCACAATCCCCCCGAGTACAACGGATACAAGGTTTACTGGGAGGACGGCGCTCAGGTAACACCTCCTCACGACACCGGTATCATCGGTGAGGTCTTCGCAATCAAGGAGTACAGCGACTGCAAGACCATGGACAAGGATGATGCGCTTGAGCAGGGCCTTTACATCTCCATCGGAAAAGAGATCGACGACAAGTACATGGTCGAGCTTAAGAAGCAGAGCCTTCATCCCGAGATTATTAAGGAGGTTGCGGGCGACATCAAGATCGTCTACACACCTTTCTGCGGAACCGGCAATAAGCCTGTAAGACGCATCCTTGAAGAGCTCGGATACAAGAATGTTTACGTTGTTCCCGAGCAGGTCGGACCCGATCCCGAGTTCACCACACTTGCTTATCCCAATCCCGAAGATCCCAAGGCTTTCGAGCTTGCTCTCAAGCTGGCAAAGGAAAAGGATGCGGATATCGTTCTTGCGACCGATCCCGATGCAGACCGTCTCGGTGTATATGCCAAGGACAGCAAGACCGGCGAATACGTCGCATTTACCGGAAATATGTCCGGAATGCTGATCGCCGAGTACATCCTCAGGGAGCGCACCGCACTCGGAACCATGCCTTCCAATCCCACCTTGGTAACCACCATCGTTACCACCAATATGACCTTCCCGATGACCAAGGCTTACGGCGTTAAGCTCATCGAGGTCCTCACCGGATTTAAGTACATCGGAGAGCAGATCAAGATCTTCGAGCAGAACGGAAATAAGGACAACAACTATGTATTCGGACTTGAGGAATCCTACGGATGCCTCGTCGGAACACATGCAAGGGATAAGGATGCGATCGTAGCTGTCGAGATGCTCTGTGAGGTTGCTTCATGGCTCAAGAAGCAGGGCAAGACTCTCTGGGATTTCATGATCGAGGTTTATGAGAAGTACGGATACTTCAAGGAGACCCAGTTCACCCTTACCATGAAGGGTGCTGAGGGTGCCGAGCAGATCGCCGCACTTATGGACAAGCTCAGAAACGATCCTCCCAAGGCATTCGGAGAGTTCGAAGTTCTTAAGTTCAGGGACTACAAGAAGGATGTCGTCATTGATATGAAGACCGGCGAAAAGGGAACCACAGGCCTTCCTTCATCCAATGTTCTCTACTTTGACCTTCCCGATGACAACTGGTGCTGCGTAAGACCTTCCGGCACCGAGCCCAAGATCAAGTTCTACATGGGCGTAAAGGGAACAAGCCTTGAGGATGCCGCAGCCAAGTCCGCAGCTCTTACCGAAGGCGTTAAGGCATTCGCATAAATGTAATTTACGGCCGTGTAAACAGGGGGACGGTTCCTCCGTTCACCAAAACAGGAAATAATAATGAGGGGCGGTTTTCTTACCCGGAAACCGTCCCTTTTTTAAAAATCTTATGGATATAATCTCAGCAGCAAAAAGAAGTATGGGTTACATGTCGAGGAACGGAGTAAAAGCCGGCGTCCTCGAGATATCCGAGAGTCTGTCCGTCAAGGGAAAACGCGGCTCGGATTACAGAAGGCCCACGGAATATGAGATATCTGTCATGAGGAGACTGTCGGAGAGGCTTTCCCGCACTCCCCTTATTTCCGTGCTGGTTCCCGCATATAATACGGATCCCGTGTTCTTCAGGGAGATGGCGGAGAGCGTTCTGGCCCAGGCATATGACAGGCTCGAGCTCATAATCGCCGATGCTTCAGAGGATAAGAGCACACTCAGGTCGATCTGCGACGAATTCGGGGATATCAGGGTAAAATACATATCCCTTCCCTCCAACAGGGGCATTTCCGAGAATACCAATGAGGCTCTTAAGGAGGCTTCGGGTGAGTATATTGCACTTCTGGACCACGACGACCTTCTGACTCCCGATGCCCTTCTCAGGATCGTCGAGAATATAATCAGCTATTCCAAGAGGATCGGCAAAGAGCCGGATGTCATCTATTCGGACGAGGACAAGACAAATGCCTCCGGCAGGGATTTCAGTGAAAGGAATTCCAAGCCTGATTTTGACCCGAACCTGCTTCTTAACAATAACTATATCTGCCACCTGACCGTTATGAAGGCTTCACTTATGAAAAAGCTCGCCTTCAGACCCGAGTATGACGGTGCCCAGGATTATGACCTGCTCCTTCGTGCAATGCGTGAGGGTGCGGGATTCAGTCATGTTCCCCAGATCCTTTACCACTGGAGGATAAGTCCCGCTTCGACCTCCTCCAACACATCGGGCAAGCTCTATGCTTACGATGCCGGTATCAGGGCACTCGAGGACCATGCGGCAGCCTTTGACATCAAGGCGGATATCTATAACCTCAGAAATGTGGGATATTACGAATTCCGCTATCGCGGAGATATATTTGAGAGCAGACCCGACCTCGGAGCCGTTGGCGGCAGGGTCGTGACCGATGCCCACAGGGGCAGGATCTGCGGCGGTATCATGGATAAGGAGGGAAAACTCCTTTATGAGGGACTGCCAGTCGGATATACCGGATATTTTCACAGGGCAATGTGCCAGCAGTCGGCGAGCGCTCTCGATATCAGATGCATAAGGCTGAACCCTGAGTTCCACGATGAGTTTTACAGGATAACCGGGGTCAGATATTCCGAGCACAGGGTTCCCGGAATCGTATCACTCAGACCTCACGAGACCGGAAGACCTCCCCAGGACGGAGAGAAGGTATTCGATGCCAAGAGTCTGCTGCCCGAAGGAGATGTTCTCGAGATGAGCATGGAGCTTTCGGCCAAGATAAGAAATGCCGGATACGGATTACTCTATTATCCCTGCTGGCAGGTAGTTAAATGAATAAATTAACTATAGTTATTCCAAATTACAACGGTGAGAAATTCCTAAGGGCTGCCTTGATTCACTGAGGCCCTCTGTTCAGAATGCAGCGATAACATATGATATTATTGTGGTTGACG
>JAGCRJ010000195.1 GCA_017964745.1 Lachnospiraceae bacterium | reverse complement strand
GCTTCTTCCGGAGTCTCGTATCCATCTCCTTCAAGCTTGGCGGTTTTACCGAAGCCGTCCTTCATCTTCGTAAGCACCAAAACGATCGCTGCCGTAGCACAGACACCGATGATAAGACCGATCAAAAGAAAGAGAAATCTGCCGGAACTCTTTTTACGGGGTTCGGGCGAAGGTGTCACAGGCACAGGGTTTGCCTCAGCCTGAGCATTTTCGGGTGTGGGAGTTACGGGTGTTGCATTCATATTATTGGCATCCATAATTCACTTCTCCTTTAATGATGGTTAAATGTGATCAGATCTTGAGGTCTCCGGGCTTGACCCATCCCAGCTTTACCACGATCTTATGTATGATAAGCGAAAAGACTGCGGGAAGCACGAAACATATAAGAACGAGTCCGAGCCAGTCGAACCATGTGATCGAGGCCTTGGCGCCGTTCAGAATATCCTTCACCCATCCGGTATAGACTCCGATAGGACCTACAAGTCCGCAGGTTCCCATACCGGACGAAATGGCGGTTCCGTTCATCTTTAACCGGAATACACAGGTTGCGATGGGACCGGTGATCGCCGATGCGAGAGTGGGTGCTATCCACACTCTGGGGTTCTTAACGATATTACCCATCTGGAGCATTGATGTTCCGAGTCCCTGTGATACGAGTCCTCCGAACTTATTCTCCTTGAATGATATAACAGCAAATCCGATCATCTGTGCACAGCATCCCGCAACCGCAGCACCACCGGCAAGTCCGGTGAGGGCCAGTGCACCGCATATGGCGGCCGAAGAGATCGGAAGTGTAAGAGCCATACCGACAATGACAGAGACCAGTATTCCCATAAGGAAGGGCTGAAGATCGGTTGCCCACATGATGAGACTTCCGATCGATGATGCCGCTGTTCCGAGCGCGGGAGCGATCAGCCATGAAAAGAACATTCCGACCGAGATTGTGACAAACGGTGTGACCAGTATGTCGATCTTGGTCTCCTTTGATACCATCTTACCTATCTCTGCAGCGATTATCGCAACAAAGAGTACAGCAAGAGGTCCGCCGGCACCGCCCAGGGCATTAGATGAAAAGCCCACGGTTATAAGTGAAAAGAGAACAAGCGGCGGACACTTAAGTGCATATCCTATGGCAACAGCCATAGCCGGTCCGCTCATTGCCTTAGCCATGCTTCCTACGGTGTATTCAACCGGTCCGACTGTGGCAATGGGCTGAGTGAGAAAATCAATATGAAACTGTGTTCCGATGGTCTCGATGATCGTTCCGATAAGGAGCGAACAGAAAAGTCCCTGTGCCATGGCACCGAGCGCATCGATAGCGTATCTCTTAAGTGAGATCTCAATATCCTTTTTCTTCAGAAAATCTTTGAACGAACTATATTTCTTTTCTTTCACTCTTCTTCCCATCCTTTACAAACATCGCACCAGCCTGCGAAATCGGTAGCCTTCTCAAGTTCTTCGGGAGTGAGCTTAACGGATACGAACTCACTTCCCCCGGCGGGGTGTATGTATTCAAATCTCTTCATGGATATATCAAGCCACACAGGAATATCCGACGGAACTCCGAAGGGGCAAACACCACCGGGTAAGAATCCGGTAAGTTCCTCTACCCTGTCCCTCGGTATCATGGACGGTTTTGTATGGAACAGTGCCTTGAACTTGGAGCTGTTCACTCTTCCGTCTCCCGCCATTACAATTATGACAGGCTTGTCATCTACGATAAAGGAAAGAGTCTTTGCGATCTCCGCTTCGCTGCAGCCTATCTGCTGTGCGGCATGCTCCACGGTATCAATGGTCTCGGAATGAACCGTTATCCTGTCACCGAACCCCCTTGCATCAAGCCATGACTTAACAGCTTCACTCCCCATATCTGGCTCTCTCTCCTCCGATATATTTATAGCGGCTTCTTCCGGCAAGGATTATTGCTTCACCGATGTGCTTATGCTCAAGCTTTAAAGGAACCACAACCGGTCTCATATGCATTCCGATCATTACGCCGCCTATGTCTATTCCGAGAACAGCCTTCGACTTTATATCCTCCACTGCGACGGGCTCGGAAAGAGAACCGTAATGCTTTGTCGCAAAAGCGCCGCCCGCTTTTCTGTGAGGAACAACGTTAACGATGGGAAGATCGTATTTATCCGCGACTTTCTTTTCCACAATAAGGGCCCTGTTCAGATGCTCGCAGCATTGAACGGCGATATCATATTTTCCGCCGAACACATCGGTAAGTGCTCTGTACAGTTCATCTGCGATATCCTCACTGGAATTGGTTCCGGGCATATCTCCCTGTACTGTACTGGTTGAACAGCCCACAACGAGCAGATCTCCCTGCGAAGGATCAGCGTTTCCGAGAACCTCGGTAAATACCTCTTTTGCCTGATCGTAAATTCCCATCTTTAATCATCTCCCGTCAGATTAATAATAGAACTGCAAACACTGTGATTTTATCATATTTTGAGGAAACATTCAGAAATATAACAAATAGGGCGAGGATTTTATCCTCGCCCTAAATCCTGTGAACCGATTGAATTACTTCTTTGCGCCGTTTACAAGATCCTTGAGAGCCTTACCAGCCTTGAACTTAGGAACGGTAGCTGCGGGAATCTTGATAGCCTCTCCGGTCTGAGGGTTCTTGCCCTTACGAGCTGCTCTCTTGGAGGTCTCGAAGGTTCCGAAGCCTACAAGCTGAACCTTTCCCTTCTTCTTAAGCTCCTTGGATACTGCGCCGGTGAAAGCCTTGAGTGCCTTATCAGCGTCAACCTTGGTAAGTCCTGCTTCCTTTGCGATTGCATCAACTAATTCTGCTCTGTTCATTGATTTTATCCTCTCAATATATTGGGGTTGTTTATTGGAACACTGAAAATATACCACAATATAGGCTTTAATTCAATAGTTTTTTGGCTTAAAACCGTATCTTGTGCTCGATTTTTACGGTTTTTTTGACATTTTCCTCGAAAATCTGCCCGTCAGAGGGCTTTCCGACCGCTGTCCCGTAATGCACGGGGATAGCGACCTGCGGCTCTATTTCATTGATAAGACCGGCCGCTTTCTTCGGATCCATCGTATATGTGCCGCCTATCGGAACCAGTGCAATGTCGCATTTTACGGCCTTCGCCTCCGGTGTAGCATCCGTATCTCCGGCGATATAAATGCGCTTTCCGTCTGCTTTCAGGATATATCCGACCCATTCGCAGGATCTGGGATGGAACGGCTTCAATATATTGTATGCGGCGACGGTTTCGAACTTAAGTCCGTCGACCTCATAGGACTCACCGGGTTTTACCGTAACAAGCTTTGCAAATTTGTCCGCTATCTCTTTTGCCTTTTTTTCCATCTTTTCCGGCACGATAAGAACGGTGTTTTTTCCTATTACCTTATCTATATCTTCCGGTGAGAAGTGATCGTAGTGATCATGTGTGATAAGAATGTAATCCGCATCATTCGAAGTTTCTTTCATTTTGAAAGGATCGATGTATATGTTCTTCTCCCCGTCCTTTACAAGTATGCTGTTCTGTCCGAATGCTTCAATATTCTCCGTCATATCATTTACCCTCTTCAGCTTTATCAAGAGCACGTTTTTCATTCACGACAAAGCTTATCCCCAGGATGACACCGGGTGCGTTGTTTGTTATATATAGGATCAGTTTATTTATCATACGAAAGTTCGAACCGAAAAGCAGAGCATCAAAGAATCCGGGTCTTCCGGCGGCATTCGCAAAACCCTTCAGATAAGAATACATATAGAAAAATGCAATGAGCCCTGCGATTGCCAGGGATATATCAGGCACGTAGCATTTGTATCTGTAACCGAACAATTTCGCAATGACAAAAACCGCAACATAGGGAACCACAGCATCAAGAGCGCACAGAACTCCGCCCAGGATAAAGTAGGCCACAGAGAAATAATCCAATTTGATGAACATCACGGAATAATCCAATATGAAGCTTGCGATCATAAACGCAGCCGCAATGGCAACCGCAGTGATCAGAGATTTTTTGGATATTTCCTTTTCCCTGAATTTCCAAAGAAAAATAAGTGTGGCATAAACAAAAAGCACTCTAACGATAAAAGCGATCATATCCGCCTCCTGTCATCTATGCCGGCATTTGCTTCGGTATTTATTTCCGGTATTTGGCGAGTATAAAAGTATATGCAATCACCAATCCTATGGAAATAAAAACGACTCCCAGTATGGAAATAACAAACCCGGCAGAATTCTGCTTCCAAAACAGCAAGGGAACACCAAACAGTTCAAGCAAAACTGCATATACAACCCACAAGGTGCCCACCGAATGATTATATTTTACCACATCATTCACTTCGGGAGGATTTACACCGGCAAAGAAACCCGAAGGTTTCCCGGATCTCCCTGCTATAATGCCTATCACTGCAATGGCAATCGCAACCGCGGTCCAGATAACAAAACCTACCATCATAGTTCATACCTCCTCTTTTCATATGTCACGAAACAAAAGTCACCGGGTTAAATATCATTTCTCTTTATCGTAAGGAATAAGTATCGAGAATGAGAAATCTATATCATCGTAAGTTATCGAACAGGTGCCGCCGTATTTCGCCACAGACTCTTTTATGTTCTTTATTCCGAATCCGTGACCGTCGGTTTTTTCCTTGGTTGATACAAAGTCATTTATATTCTTCCTGATCTCTCCGTTATAGGAATTCTTTACAGATATGACGATATCGTTATCCTCTTTGACTATCTTCATCTTGACGATCTTCTTCTCGCTCTTTTCGCATGCTTCGATCGCATTATTGAGAAGATTGGATAAAATGACAACAATGTCATCGTCTTCTATCGGAAGATCCTTGAGCTCAGTCAGAACAAGCACGCAGAGAATTCCTTTTTCTTCCATCTCCTTATATTTCGTATTGATGATGGCATCCACCAATGCGTTGTTGGTACGTATGCAGCTTCTCTCGCCGCTGAGCTTTCCGCTTATGTTGTCGATATACTTTTCAAGTTCATCGTACTGTTTCTTTTTTAGAAGCCCTTCCATGCACATGACCTGGTTCTTATACTCATGTGCTTTCCTGCGCTGCTTCTCATAGTTGGTATAAAGAGCCTTATACAGCTCCGTCTGGTTCCTTACTCTAGTCCTGTACATATCATCTTCCCGGATCCTGCGTTCCCGCTTCAGAATGTCGCAGACCAGATAAAAGACTATGATGTTTATCGCCACAAGTCCGAAAGCGATCAGGAAATCAACATTTCCGACCTTGACCTCATCCGTGCCTCCGGACTTCCACAGCATCGCACACAGAACAACGATCGTAAACAAAGGAAATGCTATGAACCTGAACCACTCCGCTCCTTTAAGAATATCCCCGGCGTCGCCCCTTGCGATCTTGGTCTTAAGAAACAGCACCGTCATAAACAGAGTGAGCTTGCCCAGAGCGGCAGACAGATCCCAGCTGAACTCATAGCCCGAAACATACAGACTGAATCTTTCGTTCATGAAAAGATAGTAAAGATAAAAAACATAATCCACTGCCATAAGAAGACTTTGGAACAAAAGAGCGATACAGAAGGATTTCCACAGTTTTATCTCGGCATACATGAACATTATCAGACCCGTGATAAGGATTATCAGGATCTGATTCACAAGCTTATTGTCACCGGTAAAAAATGTCAGCATAAAATTCATGCCGGACAGAAGAATGATGAACAGATAATCATTAAGCCTGTCCTCATTTCTCTTTTTGGCGAAAGCCTCGTAAAAGAGTTTGCAACAGACCGTCTCCATGATTATGACAGATATACTTTCGAGATAACCCAGCACTGTTTCAGATTGCTCCTTTGTATTCCGCGATCAGTTTCTGAATATCATTGTATCTGGCCCTCGGAATGCTGAGCTGAGTACCGTTATCGAGGACCAGACAGTATCTTGAAATGCCGTTTACATGCCTTGCATTGACCAGATAACTCTGATGTATGCGGATGAACCCCTTGCCTTCAAGTTCCTTCTCCATATCATCCAGAGTCTTATATACCGTGTACATGTTCAGTGAATCTTCCATGATATGGAAGATAAGTCTGTGGAGATTGCTTTCGATAAATAAGATACGCTCAAGCGAAACAGTCTTTTTCCCTTCGGAAAAATCGAACTCCTTCTGTTCGACTTCATAAGCCATCCTTTCCCTGATGGAGTCGAGACATTCCTTTACGCTTCCTTCGAGCATGTTGTTGTTTTTGAGAATGTACCTGAAGGCATCTACCTTATACCCTTCGATGGTGTAATCGATATATGCCGTAACGAATACGATAAAGATGTCCTTGCTTTTTTCACGGATCTTCCTGGCCACATCAATTCCGTCCATTTGATCCATATTAATATCCAGAAATACAATATCGTATTTCTGCACTTCAATACCCAGATCCGTGAGTTCTTCGCCGGACGCGAAATCATCGATGGAACAAACGATCCCTTCGGCGCCAAGATATTTTTCCAGGATACCCCTTATCTCATTCCTGAAATACTTTTCGTCGTCGCAGATTGCAATGTTCAGCATAAAGCCGGATGCCTTTCGTGAAAGCACAACGATAACATCCCCCCACGCTTTATTATATACAATCTCCCCTCATATACAACAAAATGCCGCCCATATATTTCTCAGGGGGGGTGAGAAAAAGAGCGGCATTCATCTGATACACTGATCGTTATATTTGTATTTGATTTTGGGAGTTTCCGCAATAGCCATTGCAGAAAACGACAATATTTTGCAGAAAATGACAATTACAGTATCATCTCTTCCATTACAGAGGGAAGAATGCACTTTGGACCTTCGGGGTATTTGACGGCTATGTAGTCCGCAAACTTTTGTGGGTCCTCGCTGTTGTCTGCGAACATATCCCAGTGACCCGGGATGACGAATGAAGATCCCGTCTCACCCGCAAGGTCAGCCGCCTCCTGATATGTCATGTTGCCTATGCAGTTCTCACTGTATCTCTTCGCATCACGACCATTGATAGGGATGAGCTGCAGATCGATATTTCCGAACGATCTTATCTTAGGAAGCATTCCTTCATATCTTACGGTGTCACCCGCATGATGGATCCTTACTCCGTTACCTTCGATGATATATTGCAGGTACGGATAAAGTCCGTTTTCATCCCTATCGAGGAATTCATGTGATGCGGCTATGGCATGGATGGTTATATCTCCGATCTGTATGCATTTGCCTTCATTAAGCCCTGCTGCATTCGAAGGATCCACGCCGTCTGCAAGAACAGCTTCCCTGTGCTTCTCCGGAAAAATAAATTTCGCATCGGGATTCGTGCGTGCCCAGATCTTCCAGGATTCATGGTCTATATGATCGAGATGGTCATGTGTTCCGAGAAATGCATCAATTCCGGTCAGTTCACCGGCAGGTATAGGTGGAGCAACCTGCCTCGTTTCAAGCGGACTTGCATAATAATCGATACAGATCTTCGTATTTCCGATCTGCACCATAAGTCCCATCTGACCGAGCCACCAAATGTGCGCCCTGTTTTCATCACTCAGCTTTATCGCCATATCTGTCCTCTATGTAATCTGCAAGATATTCGGGACACAGTGCCCTGATATGCACTCCGTCCTCCTCATATTTTTCGGATTCGACTTCAGCTTCTTCATGGAAGCGGTTTATGATCTGCCCGTCCGCAAACGGTATCACCTTCTCCACGATGCGGTTTCCTTTTCGGAAAATACTCTGAAGTTCATCAAGAAGATCATCAACCCCGTAACCTGTCTTCGCGGAGATGTAGAACTTATCGCTCCCCGGAGTGTTCTTTATGTTCATATCCGCATCGCGAAGGTCGGACTTATTATAAACATAGATCCTTGGGATTCCGAGCACATCCATATCCTTGAGGATATCTTCCGTGACCTTCTTGTGATCGTCATGATGCGGATCCGAAGAATCCATTACGATAAGGAGCACATCCGCGTATTTCAGCTCCGAAAGAGTGGAGCGGAATGCTTTGATAAGATCGTGCGGAATGTTCTCGATGAAACCTACGGTATCGGAAAGAAGGAAGGGCTTTCTTCCCGGCAGATCGATCTTCCTGATCGAAGTATCGAGGGTCGCAAAGAGCATATTCTTCTCGAACACCTTCTTGCCCGCCGTCTTATCCGGTGTGGGGTCTCCCAGTTCCACAAGATAGTTCATGAGCGAAGACTTGCCGGCATTCGTATATCCCACAAGAGCAACGTGGGGATAGCCTCCGCGGTTCCTGCCCTCTCTCTGGACATCGCGCGTCCTTTCCATTACGGTCAGTTCTCTCTT
>JAGCRJ010000194.1 GCA_017964745.1 Lachnospiraceae bacterium | reverse complement strand
TCAGATCACTTACCACAGATGATGATTTCAAGAATGAGGCATGCTGTGTTCTCGGAATTTCGGGAACATTCCTCGAGGAGAATCCCGTAACTTCATACAAGATAACCCGTGCGGTATACAGAGCTTCTCTCTGGATCGCAGAAAGCGAAGAGAACAGACTTGAAGCTGCAAAGATGATGGTTGAAAACGGTTATGTATCCGGAACACCCGAGTATTCGTTCAAGCTTCTCAACTATTACAGATTCGGACTCACCCCGGTTGAAACCGCAAAATCACTTTACGATTCGGTGGATGAGTATATCCAGCTCGGAATCCTCAGTAAGGATACCGATCCTGAGAAATTCAAAGAACAGATCTATTATGCATATGATTTAGGGGGCCTGTAAGGTTTCCCGTCAGGAGGCTTAAGTGGCGGAGCAGAAGATTTCCTTAAAAGAATTAAATACTCTCGAGCTCGAGAGGAAAAAAGTATCAACTGCCGGTAAGGTATTGCAGAGAATACTCACGGCACTTCCGATAGCTGCAGGTCTGCTGCATCTTATCGAATATCTGTTTATTCCCAATAAGGGAATGAACACCTGTACCGCCACCTATGCCTACATCCTTATTTTCTTTATCGGTGTCTGGGCGGTACTGTACATAATCTCGTTCTTCAACTTTGCACTGTACAAAAAGTTAAATCATGACGCGGCTCTGTATGCGGTGATATTCCTGCTTCTTGCGGCTTATGACTATGCGACTCTTAAGACAGGAAAGCTTCTCATGCCTTACTTTCCCTGGGTCGATAAGATCATCAATTCGGTCATCAGCGACAGGGTGAAGCTTCTCGACAGCGCATATCATTCGCTGAAGCTTCTCTTTACCGGATACTTCGGCGGAGTGATCGCAGGTTTTATCTGCGGAATAGGAGCCGGCTGGTCACCGAAGATCCGTTACTGGGTAAATCCCTTTGTTAAGATACTCGGAGCAATACCCACAACCACCTACATGCCTATCATCATGATCCTCGCATCATCACTGTTCGGAGGAAGCGCGTTCCTCATCGGACTCGGCGTGTGGTTCCCCGTAACGGTATCCTCACTTACCGGTGTCAGCAATATCAATTCGCACTATTATGAAGTTGCCAAAACACTCGGAACAAGTAAGCTCGGAATCCTGTTCAGGGTCGTCATACCCGCGGCAATGCCTACGGTTTTCGGAGGACTTACCCAGGGTATGAGCGTAGCCTGCATCACACTTATGGCTGCAGAGATGATGGGTGTAGAATCCGGTCTCGGCTGGTATATCAACTGGCAGAAGGGCTGGGCCGAGTTCAGTAAGATGTATGGTGCGATCATTATAATCTGTATCATATTCGTACTGGTCAACACTTTGCTGGGCGTGATAAAGAATTATGTACTTCGCTGGCAGAAAGGGGCAAATTCCTGATGGGAAAAGGACATATTGAAATCAACGGTGTCACCAAGATATTCCGCAGAACCGACGGAAGCGACACTCTTACTGCACTGGACAATATACAGCTTGATATCAAAGCCGGTGAATTCATAGCATTTGTCGGAGCGAGCGGATGCGGAAAGTCCACACTGCTGAGACTGATCGCAGGTCTTGAAACACCTACTATCGGAAATATACTTTCGGACGGTGAAGAGATCACATCCACAAGCGAAAAAAGAGGACTTGTATTTCAGGATCATGCTCTCTTTCCCTGGCTTACCGTATGGGATAACGTAAGATTCGGTCTCAAGTCCACGGGAAAAAAGGACAAGACCGAGCTGGCAGAACATCTTCTCGACATTGTCGAACTCGGTAATTTCAAGAAATCATATCCGTACCAGTTATCGGGCGGTATGGCTCAGAGAGTTGCACTCGTAAGGGCTCTTGCCAATGAACCTGATGTGCTTTTACTGGATGAGCCTCTCGGCGCACTTGATGCTTTTACCAGAATGAATATCCAGGATGCGCTGATCGATCTTTGGAAGGAAAGAAAGAACACAATGATACTGATAACCCATGACGTTGATGAGGCGATCTATCTCGCACAGCGCGTGATCGTAATGTCGCCCCGTCCCGGACGTATCGTTGACGATATTCCGATCGAAATGAGTTATCCGAGAAACAGAAGTCACTCCGCATTTGTCAGATACAGAAATGTAATTCTTGAGAAACTCAATTATGCTCATGAAGAAAGCATTGCGGATTTCAGCATCTGATCTATATATATAAGTTATGACTATAACGCAGTTAAGATATGTGATCGCAATTGATGAAGAACACTCCATAAACAAAGCATCCGAGCGTTTATATGTATCACAGCCCGGCTTGTCGAGTGCTGTAAGGGATCTCGAGAAAGAGGTGGGGATACATATATTCGAAAGGGTGCATAACGGAGTTGCGACCACCGTTGCGGGAAGATCGTTCATAGCCTACGCAAGACATGCCGTGGAGAGCTTTGAACTGCTGGAGGAAAAATACCTGTCGAACGCAAAGCACAGGCCGGAATTTTCCGTCTCGATGCAGCATTACACGCTGGCAGTCAATGCATTTATCGATACCGTCAGGGAATACGATCTGGATGAATACCAGTTCTCGATCCGTGAGACCCAGACCGGTGAAGTGATCGAGGATGTCAAAACTTCAAGGAGCGAAGTGGGTGTCATAGCCCTTACGGATTTCAACAGAAAAACCCTGAAGAAACTCTTTGCGGATGCATCGATCGAATTCCATGAGCTGTTCAGCAGAAACACATACGTATATCTGAACAAGAAACATCCGCTTGCAAAAAAGAATGAATTATCACTGAAGGATCTTCAGGATTATCCGTGCATGGTCTTTGACCAGGGTGATAACAATTCTTTCTATTACAGGGAAGAAGCACTGGCGACTTATGATTATAAGAAAATGATAAGCACCAATGAAAGGGCGACATCGATCGAACTGATACTCGGACTTGACGGATATGCCGTGGGTATAGATATGCTCGGTGAGAGCCTGAATGATTCCGACATAATCGCGGTGAAACTCAAAGAGGATGAAACGGTGACTCTCGGCTATATCACAGGCAAGTACAGAGAGCTCAGCGATATGGCAAAAACGTTCATACAAAAACTGGAACAAAGTAAAACTGAAAAATGATCATTCGAAAAGAGAAGGCGATGAGCCTTCTCTTTTTTGTGCGCAAAATTATATCTGCCTATAAGGAACGTGTCTTATACAGAAACGAAACACGATGCTAATATTCATTAACAACAAAACAATAAATGCAAATGAGGAATTGATGATATGGCTAATGTTTTCGATTGGAAATTGATATTCACAAACATACCGGAGCTTATGAAGTATCTGCCGATCACTCTGGAGGTAACGTTTATCTCTTATATTATGAGTCTGATAGTCGGACTGCTTGTCGCTCTTATAAAGATCCACAAACCGAAAGGACTGTATCAGCTGACGGCATTCTATGTATCGTTCACCAGAGGCACACCCGTACTTGTTCAGCTGTATCTTACGTATTTCGGTATACCTCTCGTGCTCCAGTATATCAATTACAAAAGAGGAACGAATTTCAATGCATCGTTCATACCGAGTATCATCTTCGCACTTGTCGCACTTTCACTAAACAGTGCCGCATACAATTCGGAATTCATAAGAGCGGCGATCGAAAGTGTTGACAGGGGACAGATAGAGGCTGCCGGCTCGATCGGAATGACACCGTGGCAGACACTCAGAAGGATTATCATTCCCGAGGCACTCGTGGTAGCACTTCCTTCTCTCGGAAACGCACTGATAAACATGGCCAAGAGCACATCACTTGTCTACACATGTGCGGTGGTTGATATAACCGCAGGTGGAAAGCTCATCGCGGGAAGAAATTACAGATACTTCGAAATGTATCTTTCACTCTCAATCATATACTGGGTCATCACCTTAGTGATCTCGATCGTGTTCGGAATATTAGAGAAGAAATCCAAAGTCGGAGAAAAGGAGATAGTAAAGATCAATGATAGAAATAAAAGGATTGCATAAGAGTTTCAAAAAACTGAAGGTCTTGAACGGTGTTGATCTTACTGTTGAGGACGGACAGGTGGTCGGCATCATCGGTGCATCGGGATCCGGAAAATCAACCCTGCTCAGGTGCATCGATTATCTGGAGAAGCCAAACTCCGGACACATCAGGTTCGACGACGTGGATTTTGATGTGAGCAGAGCAACCAAAAACGATGTGAACTATATGAAGTCGCATACAACAATGGTGTTTCAGCAGTTCAATCTTTTCAAGCAGAAGACGGCACTTGAAAACGTCATGGAAGGACTGATCATCGTTCAGAAGAAATCCAAGCATGAAGCAAAAGAGATCGCAGAGAAATATCTGGATCTCGTAGGACTTTCCGACAGGGCGGATCATTATCCGAGCCAGCTGTCCGGAGGACAGCAGCAAAGAGTAGCCATCGCAAGAGCACTTGCACTCGATCCGAAAGTGATCCTGTTTGATGAACCTACATCGGCACTCGATCCCGAGATGATACAGGAGGTTCTCAAGGTCATACAGAAGGTTGCAAAGAGCGGAAAGACGATGGTAATCGTATCGCATGAAATGAATTTCATATATGAGATATGCGATAAGGTCGTTTTCCTTGAAGACGGAAAGGTGCTTCAGGAAGGAACACCCGCCGAGGTTTTGGTCCACACGGACAACGAAAGGATCAAGCAGTTTGTTTCCAAGGTAAACTTCATAGAAACATACGTAAATCAATACAATATCTGACGATGCATAGCAGAGGAATAATAAATGCCAAACACTTTTGATGAACATATAAACAGACGCGGAACATCGAGCATCAAATGGGATATCACAGCACAGGATGAACTTCCCATGTTCATAGCGGATATGGATTTTGTATCCGCACCCGCAGTCAAAAAAAGGATTGCAGCAAGGCTCGAGCATCCGGTGTACGGATATACGAAAGCCCCACAGGAGCTTTTTGACAGCTTTATAAACTGGTTCAGGGAAGAGTATGACTACGATCTGGAAAGGGAATGGGTCGTTCCCATAACCGGAATAGTGCCCGCCCTGTCGGTCGTGAGCAATATAGGCGGAGGAAGCTCGATCACCGTAACACCCAATTATCATATGCTTCTCGATGCTCCCGGAAAAGCCGGCAACACGATGATCAGGGTGCCCCTTCATAACGAGAACGAATATTACACCTTTGATTTTGAAGCTTTGAAAAATGCTCTTCTTCCGGATACAAAACTGATCTATCTGTGCAATCCTCAGAATCCCGTGGGAAGGATATACAGCTTATCGGAGCTTGAGCAGTTCGAGGAATTCGCCGAGGAAAACAACCTGACGGTAATCTCCGATGAGATACACTGCGAGCTCTTATACGATTCGAAGCATATACCGTTCCTGACGGTCGGAGATTATTCGAGAAGAAGATCGATCTCATTTTATGCTCCCGGCAAAACATATAACATTCCCGGTGTATCGATGGCATTTGCCGTTATCCCGGATGAGGATCTCAGGAATGAATTTAACCGTCTGTCATATGCAATGGGTCATCCCGGACTGTTCAATATTGAGGCGGGGATTGCGGCATATTCCGAGTCTGCCGTATGGCGCAAGGAACTGATCGAATACCTCAGTGGAAACAGGGATTATCTTGAAGCGGAGCTCGGAAAAAGATTTAAAGACGCTAAGTTTACACATACAGAGGCGACATATCTTCAATGGGTGAATTTCGGCGAAGGTATAGACGCCGGATTTATAAGAAAGAATGCAAAGGTTGTGCTGACCGACGGAAAGGACTTCGGAGCGGAAGGATACGTAAGGATCAATTTCGGATGCCCGAGGGATTACATAACCGAAGCGCTTGATCGTATTGAAAAGGCAATAGCCAATAAATAAATAGGAGAAAAAATTATGAAAAAAGATCAGATCATCAAAAAAGGAAAATTAGCAGCAATTGTTATGACGGCACTGTCACTTTTGGCAGGATGCGGAGGCGGAAACACTTCATCCGCTCAGCCGGTCGCTTCCGGACAGGCTTCAGGTGCTTCGGCACAGACTCAGGAAGCTGACGCACCTGCGGGAGAGACCGCAGAGGTTACGACAATACTTATCGGTACCGGCGGATCGCCCAAGCCCTGGCTCTGGGTAGAAGAGGACGGTACCATTGCCGGATATGATGCGGAAGTTATCTATGCTGTCGATGAACTTCTTCCCCAGTATGAATTTGTTTTTGAAAAGACTGAGTTTGCAAGTCTCTTCACCGGAGTTGATGCCGGAAGATATGTAATGGCGGTCAACAACTTTGCATGGAGGGAAGAGCGTGCCGAGAAATATCTTTACGGAGATGAATACGTTTGCTATGAGAAGAAAGTGATCATTGTGAAAAAGGGAAATACCGATATCAAGTCACTGGCCGATATCGGAGGACACAGCACCTATACCTCGGGAACAGGGCTTGCATCCCAGCTTTTCCTTGAGGATTACAACGTAAAGAATCCCGAAAATCCTGTCGAGCTCGTATTCTCCGATGCCGATACGCTTAAGACTATCCAGGATATCGTTGCCGGAGTTGTGGATTTCGGATTCCTTGATCAGCCCATGCTCAGTGTTTATCTCGAATCATATCCTTCACTTTACGAAGATCTTGACATTATCGAGCTTACCGATGAGGAGACCGAATCGATCAATCCTCCCTATACCTACTTTATCTTTGCAAGGACCGAGCAGGGCGAAGAAGTAAAGGCTGCGGTTGACGGAGCACTGAAGGAGCTTAAAGATAACGGAACGATCTCCGAACTTTCACTTGAATATATCGGATATGACGTAACCGGAAGATAAAGTATTCGGAGGATTCACATGATAGCAATAACCCATGCCAATGTGTTTGACGGACTTAATGACAGCTACCTTGAAAACGTATCAGTTGTGATAGAAGACGATCACGTTCTTGAGATCACGGAAAAAGATGTCTCGGAAGGCAATTTTGAAAGAGTGATCGATGCCGGCGGCAAAACAGTGATCCCCGGACTTGTGGACAGCCATGTTCATCTGATGTTCGGAGACGGAAGGCTTGATGAACTTACCGTTCACGGAGTCAGAAACGCAAGGAATTTCCTTTATGCCGGATTTACAACGGTAAGAGATGCGGGCGGTGCCGTCTACGGCATCAAGAAAGGAATTGATGAAGGTGTCATAGAAGGCCCGAGGATATTTCCTTCATACAGTTTTATATCCCAGACATGCGGGCATGGGGATTTCAGGGAAAGCAGAGGGGCTGCGAGAATAGCCGATCATATATACACATCACCGAATCTTATGAACGGACAGTCCTATATTGCCGACGGTGTACCCGAGGTGCTTAAAGCAGTCAGGGAGCAGCTGTTCATGGGAGCGTCCCAGATCAAGATCATGGCAGGTGGAGGCCTTTCATCCCAATACGATCCGGTGCAGACTCAGCAATATACCCTGGAAGAAATGAAGGCTGCCGTAAGTGCCGCATCCGATTACGGAACCTATGTAATGGCTCATCTTTACACCACTGAATCCATCAAAAGAGCGCTGAAGGCGGGAGTAAAGAGCTTCGAGCATGCGCATCTGCTGGATGATGAGGCCGCACGCATAGCGCAGGCACAGGATGTGTTCATCGTACCCTGTCCCAATTTTAAGCATCCTCCGAAGAAAACCGATAAGCCGGATGATGCTGTGGATGAGAAGAAACCGGGATCCGGAAATATGTACAAGGATATAGCCAGAAAAGCACTGTTTGCGGGTGTGGAGATTCAGGCAGAGCTGATCAATAAATACGATCTTAATATCGCCTACGGTACGGATTTTATAGAAAGATTCTCCAAGGGCATCGTAAGGACGGATGATCTTGTGAGCTATGCCAAAAGGTTCGGAAACTACAGGGCTTTGAGGAGTGCTACCGGTGACGCGGGAAGGTTATCCGCATTTACCACATATCAGAATCCGTATCCGGAAGGCAAGATAGGCGTTTTGGAAGGAGGAGCGTTTGCGGATCTGCTCATTGTTGACGGTGACCCGCTGAAGGACATTTCGGTATTGACCGACCCTGAAAATATCAGACTGATAATGAAGGGCGGGAAGATTTATAAAGATATTTAATATGATCAGGAGGAAAAAATATGAAGAAAAAAATGATCAAAAAACTCGTAAGTCTTGTTGCAGCAACCACCCTTGCGGGAAGCCTTCTTGCGGGATGCGGAAGCAGCGGAAATGCGGGCTCTGCCTCCGGTTCGGGAGCCGGTGCGGTAACAGAATCGGAAAACGTGACAATTTCTGCGGGAGAAGCACCTTCGGCTGAAGGGGAAGTTACCACAATCATCATCGGAACAAGCGGTTCTCCCAAGCCCTGGCTCTGGGTCGATGAAGACGGAAGAGTATCCGGATATGATGCCGAAGTCATCTATGCCATAGATGAGCTTCTTCCACAGTACGAGCTGAAGTTCGAAGTGACCGAATTTGCGAGCCTCTTTACCGGTGTCGATACCGGCAGATACACGATGGCGGTCAATAACTTCAACTGGAGAGAGGACAGGGCGGAGAAATATCTCTTCGGAGAAGAATATGTCTGCTACGAAAAGGAAGCGATCTACGTAAGAAAGGGATACACCGAAATAAAGAATCTTTCCGATATCGGAGGACACAGTGCTTTTACAACGGGCACCGGACTGATGACACAGCTTTTCCTTGAGCAGTACAACGAGGAAAATCCCGACAATCCCGTCGAACTTGTTTATACCGATGCCGATCAGCTCAAACAGTTCCAGGATATCCATGCGGGAGTTGCCGATTTCGGATTCCTTTCATATTGCAGCCTTACAAACTATCTTGAGATATATCCCACTTTCCATGATGATTTTGACATCATCGAACTGACTGATGAGGAAAGTGAGTCGATCTGCTCTCCCTTCACATACTTCATCTACGCCAAGACTCCGGAAGGAGAAGCTCTTAAGGAAGCGGTTGACGAAGCTCTCAGGGAATTAAAGTCAAACGGAACCATCAAGACACTCTCCGAGGAATATATCGGATATGATGTGACCGGAAGGTAATAAAGCGGATTCTTCCAAGAGGATGCGTAAAATACGCATCCTCTTTTTGTTATAACCTAAACCTATAGCTCACTCTAAATTTAGAGTATTTTACAGATGCGTTTTGCGGAGTGATAATCAATGCATAACAAATCATGATTGTTACGAAAAAAGTCATTCGGAGGAAAAATATTATGAAAAAAAATCTGATCAAAAAACTCGTAAGCCTTGTAGCAGCAACCACCCTTGCAGGAAGCCTTCTTGCAGGATGCGGAAATAACTCACAGCCCGCAGACACTTCAACCCAGCCTGCGACCGATACACAGACCCAGACAGATGCACAGACAGATGACAGTGTTGCTGCAGCCGATACCGCTGCAGAAGTAAAGGGAGTAATAACCGTAGCAGCGAGCCAGACTCCTCATTCGGAGATCCTCGCAGAGGCAGCAAAGATCCTTAAGGATCAGGGATGGGAGCTTCAGGTAACCGTATTTGATGATTATGTACAGCCCAACAACGTAGTAGAGTCCG
>JAGCRJ010000193.1 GCA_017964745.1 Lachnospiraceae bacterium | reverse complement strand
GATTGCTCGTAGCATTTCCTTCACTTGCATCAACATTTGCATATGTGTTCACACTTGACGGATACATGGCCGGTATTCTTTTGTCCGTGCTAGCGGTGTATCTGGTAAAGAAGGATCACTTCCTTCTTGGCGGGATATCACTTGCATTCAGTCTCGGAATTTATCAGGCATACCTTCCCTTTGCAATGCTCCTTTCCGTTTACGGAGTATGGGAGATAATGGCAAAAGGAGAAAAGGGTGCTGTCAGGAAATGCATGAACTATCTCTATATGGGAATCACAGGATCCGTTCTCTATGTGATCATCCTTAAGATCCTTCTTAAGATCGAAGGAAAGCAGATCGGCACATACCAGGGCGGTGACACCGCTGTTTCGGCCGGACTTTCGGACAGGTTCGCATCCCTTCCTTCGATGTACTCAGATTTCGTTAACTTTTCATTCTCCAAGGGATTCCTTGCGGGATATGTATGCGCGGCAGCGGTGCTTGTCCTCTTTGCCTGCACCGTTATTTCTGCCATTGCTCTTATTGCAAAGAGCGGAGCATATAAGAAGATGTGGTTCTACTGGGTCGCACTTCTTACGGCGGTTCTTGTGCCGCTTTCCGCTAACATAGTCATGCTCATCATTCCGGGAGTCAATTACCATCTGATAATGAGATACCAGTGGGTGCTCTTCCTTATTGTCTGCGTTGCACTTTGTGACAGATGCGTCACAAAGGAGATCGTAAAGAAGGGAAACGGTATCCTCTCCTTTGCATTTGTGATCGCAGCCACAGCAGTCATTGTTTCATATGGCGTTGCCGACAATATCGGTTACACCAATCTTCAGAGAAAATACGAGAAGACTTACGCATATGCACTCAGGCTTCTCGACAGGATAGAGAGTACGGAGGGATACTATCAGGGAATTCCCATTGCGATGATGGGAGTCATAAGCGAAGACGAGTATCCTTCAACCGACATCACATCACCTGCGACCTCAGAGATGATAGGTCTCGGTGGCGATTATGATTATCTCCTTTACAGGGCTGATAATTTCGAAGCATTCTTCAAGTACTACATGGGTGCGACGCTGAATTTTGTATCCGAAGAAGAGGAAACGGAAATCTATTATTCGGACGAATACATCGAAATGGAAAGCTTCCCCGGAGAAACAAGCGTAAAGCTTGTTGACGGAGTCATCTGGGTGAAGACGGAAAATGCGAGAAGATAAAGGAAAGGGACTGATATGATCTCTGTAATACTTCCGGCATACAACGAAGAAGAAAACATAGAACCTGCGGTAAAGGAGATCTCTGCCGTGCTTGAGGGCAGCGGCGAGGATTTCGAACTCCTTTTCGTAAGCGACGGCTCCACCGATTCCACATATGAGAAGGTCCGCGCACTGTCCGAAACCGACGGACACGTAAAGGGAGTTGAATTTTCGAGAAACTTCGGCAAGGAAGCTGCGATCTTCGCGGGACTGTCCGTATCGGGCGGCGATGCCGTCATCGTTATGGACTGCGACCTGCAGCATCCGGTGAGTGTTCTTCCCGAAATGATAGAAAAGTGGAAGGCGGGTGCGGAGGTTGTCGAAGGCATCAAGAACAGCCGCGGTAAGGAAAACATCTTCCATAAGATGAGCGCCGGCATCTTCTACGGAATCATGAGCAGGCTCATCAGGATCGATATGAGTTCGTCATCCGATTTCAAGCTCCTCGACAGAAAGGCTGTGAACGCTCTTTTGAGACTTCCCGAGAGCAATACCTTCTTCAGGGCACTTTCATTCTGGATCGGATTTAAGACCGACAAGGTTTATTACGATGTTGAGGAAAGAAGAAGCGGAAAGAGCAAGTGGTCCACCAGGGGACTGATGAAATACGCGATCAACAACGCGACATCGTTCTCGACACTTCCCCTTAAGATAGTGACCTTCATGGGATGGATATTCATCGTATTTGCGCTCGTGCTCGGAATACAGACTCTTGTCAGGTTCTTCATGGGTAACAGTGCCGACGGCTTTACGACGGTCATCCTGCTGCTTCTCATCATTGGAGGATTCATGATGCTCAGCATGGGAATTGCCGGACACTATATCGCAAGAATCTATGAAGAGGTCAAGGGAAGACCCAGATACATAATAAGAGATACGACCGGTGAGCTTACCGGAGATCTGAAAGGACAGTGTAGATAATGAAGATCAATTTTAATGTTCCCCCCTATGTTGATACAGCCATCGGATATATCGGGGAGTGTGTAAAGGCCCAGAAGATATGCGGCGACGGCGCATATACCAAAAAGTGCAACGAATGGTTTGAAAAAAGGACCGGAACCGCAAAGTGCCTTCTTGCAACATCATGTACTCATGCTACGGAGCTGGCTGCCATCCTCTGTGATATACAACCGGGCGATGAAGTCATACTTCCTTCGTACACATTCGTTTCCACCGCAAATGCATTTGTACTCCGTGGTGCCGTTCCCGTATTCGTCGATATCAGACCCGACACCATGAACATCGATGAGCGGAAGATCGAGGATGCGATCACCTCCAAAACGAGGGCGATCGTACCTGTTCACTACGCGGGCGTGGGCTGTGAGATGGACACCATCATGGATATCGCAAAGCGACATAACCTTTACGTTGTGGAAGATGCCGCACAGGGCGTGATGGCGACATACAAGGGCAAGGCTCTCGGAAGCATCGGTGATTTCGGCGCATACTCATTCCATGAGACCAAGAATTACAGCATGGGTGAGGGCGGAGCACTCCTCATCAAGGATCCTAAGGCCGCTGAGCGTGCCGAGATCATAAGGGAAAAGGGAACCGACCGTGCAAAGTATTTCCGCGGCCAGGTTGATAAATACACATGGGTCGATCTCGGATCGTCGTATCTTCCCAGTGACATGAATGCGGCATATCTCTGGTCACAGCTCGAGATTGCCGAGAAGATCAACAACGACAGAAGGGCAAGCTGGGATCATTACTACAGCAGGCTCACGTCTCTTAAGGAGAGCGGAAGGATCGACCTTCCCTATGTTCCCGAAGAGTGTGTTCACAATGCCCATATGTTCTACATAAAGTGTAAGGATATCGAGGAAAGATCAAGGCTCATTGACCACCTCAAGGCAAATGACATTCTTTCCGTTTTCCATTACATTCCCCTTCACTCCGCACCGGAGGGAAAGAAGATCGGACGCTTTAGCGGCGCCGACGAATATACCACGAAAGAGAGCGAGCGCCTGCTCAGGCTTCCCATGTTCTATGGATTAAAGCCTGATGAGGTGGATCTTATCTGCGATAAGGTCATGGAGTTTTATGCCGAATAATGCCGGTAAAAAAATTAGCAGGATCTTCGGATCATGTGTTTTTCTGCTCCTGTCCGCACAGATCGTTATCGGTTGTGTGTGGGGTATATTAAATTTCACTTCTTTTCAGGAATTTCCCGAAAGTGCGAAGATGATACTGCTCAGTTCCGGACTTTCACTCAAATCCGACACAAGCGTCATTTATCCCGCGTTGCTCCTTATCGTGAGGACACTGACCCTGAACGGCCCCATACAATTCTATGAGGTCATGTATGTTCTTCAGCTTGTGCTGGCATTTGCGGCATGGCATACCTTCGCTGTAAAACTCCTTCCGTTTGAGAAAAAATGGCTGCGTATCTGGTTCGCACTCGCGGTTGTGACCAACCCTTTTGCGATGCAGTGCCATCT
>JAGCRJ010000192.1 GCA_017964745.1 Lachnospiraceae bacterium | reverse complement strand
TTGGTGTAAGTAACAGCGGATACCGGAGTCGAATCCTTCAAAGGAACGTACACACAGACTAAAGCTGTCGTAAGGACGAACGCTATGCTTTTTGCTATAAGTTTCTTTTTCGCCATATTCTCTGATTGTCAGACTTTAAGGTACTTGCGTACGGTTATATAGCTTCCGAGCAATCCCATGCCCACGCCGATAAGGATGGATACGGGCATCAGCACGCTGAAGATCTCCTCGAGTGAAAGGAAGCTGAGCATCGAAGAAAGCATCTCAAATCTGGTGGTGATCATCTTAAGTACGTAATCGTAGAGATAATAGATCAGGTACAAAGGAATGAGCGCACCGATGAGTCCGATCATCATACCCTCAAGTACGAAGGGTGCCCTTACGAAAAAGTCCGTTGCACCGATGTACTTCATGATACCGATCTCCTCGGATCTTACGGAAATACCTACACGTACGGTGTTGCTTATAAGGAAGATGCTTACCGCAAGCAGGATCAGGATGATCGCTGCGGATACATATACGATCATTCCGTTAAATCCGGAAAGTGTCGATGCGGTAACCTCGGAATATCTTACGAGCCTTACTTCGGGTTTTGACTGGAGCCATGTTACAAGCTGACCCTGCATGCTTACGCTGGTAAGATAGATCTCATAAT
Organism: Lachnospiraceae bacterium; assembly: GCA_017964745.1. GTDB lineage: Bacteria > Bacillota > Clostridia > Lachnospirales > Lachnospiraceae > AC2028. The sequence goes on along the minus strand of JAGCRJ010000192.1, from coordinate 5,044 downwards.
TGTGCTCGCCCTTCATGGGATTCTCGGGGAAGCCTTCCTGATAATCCTCGCCGAAGTAGCTGGGACCAAAAGTAGCCCAGATCTCCTCGTCACTGTGGAAGACGACATCCCTTACCTCGGGGCGCTGAAGAAGCTCCTGGCCGAATGCATCCACGGCGGCATCGGAAACATCTTCATTGAAAAATACGGTAACGGTAACACCCTCTTCAACCGTATAGAGGATGTGCTGTGCGTTGGATACTATCGAGTAGAACAATCCGAGAAGGAAAAGACATGCTCCGATGGTTGCTACCGATGCGAGGGAGTACCATCCGTTCTTGAACATGTTGCGGATGCCCTGCCATAAAGTGTACAGAAAGGTTCTAATCTTCATTTACATACTCCCCTTCCTGCTCATCGCTTATGATCTCTCCGAGCTTCATTGCTACAACTCTCTTCTTCATCGAGTTGACTATCGTGGGGGAGTGGGTAACGACTATGACGGTCGTTCCCTGCTCATTGATCTCCGCAAGAAGATCCATGATGTCCCATGCATTGTTGGGATCGAGGTTTCCGGTAGGCTCGTCGGCAAGGAGTATCGAGGGCTTGTTCACAAGCGCTCTCGCAAGCGCAACTCTCTGCTGTTCTCCTCCGGAAAGCTTCTTAACGTTTGCCTTATACTTTCCCGCAAGTCCTACCATTGAAAGGATGCTGGGAACGTTCCTTCTCATCTCCCTGGAAGGAACCTCGATGATACGCTGCGCAAATGCAACGTTCTCGTATACGTTTCTGTCCTTGAGAAGTCTGAAGTCCTGGAATACGACTCCGAGATTTCTGCGGAACTTCGGTATCTGTGAATGGCGGAGCCTCTTGGTGTTCTGTCCCATGACATGAACATCGCCGCCTGTCGGAACTATCTCTCTTAAAAGAAGCTTGAGCAGTGTCGATTTACCCGATCCGCTGTCTCCTACGATGAATACGAACTCACCCTTGTCTATCCTGAGTGTGACGTTCTTGACCGCAGGATTTCCTTTCTCGGGATAATTCATGCTGACATCGTCAAGGAAGATTATTCCGTTCTCTTCTATGAACTTGTCACGTTCGGCTTTTATCTTTTCTCTTCTGGTCATTTAAATCTACCTGTCAATATTCGTTCTTCTTCATATACTTCATGTATTTGACGACCATGAGCGCGATCTTGAAGGTGATCGCATCATCAAATACCCTCAGGTCGAGACCTGTGGTCTTCTGGATCTTGTCGAGTCTGTAGACAAGAGTGTTCCTGTGTATGAAGAGCTGTCTGGAAGTCTCGGAAACGTTAAGGGAATTCTCGAAGAACTTGTCGATGGTGGGAAGGATCTCATCATCGAATTCATCGATATCCTTGCCGTCAAAGATCTCCTTGATGAAAAGACGGCAGAGAGGAATGGGAAGCTGATAGATAAGTCTTCCGATCCCGAGTCCGCTGTAAGAGATGACCTCTCTTTCCTCAAAGAAAATCCTGCCTACATCAGCCGCCATTCTGGCTTCCTTGTAGGAACGGCTTACTTCCTTTATCTCGGAGGCAACGCTTCCGTAAGCTATCTTGATGCCTACCGCGCCCGCTTCGGCAAGAGCGTTCCTGAGGCCTGCGGTGGTCTCTTCGATCTCTGCTTCCTGCATGTCGGGTCTGGTCATGGGCTGTTCGAATTCCATCACAACGACGACATCGGTCTCATCGACTGCGGTGACGAAATCCCTGGGTCTCGATAAGCAGAAGGTTCTGACGGTCTCGAGTATATTGATATCCTTGGTGTTGGATGCCTCGGTGAGGATGACAACCCTGGGAACATCGTTTGCGATATGGAGCTTCTTCGATCTGCTGTAGATGTCTACAAGAAGAAGGTTATCAAGAAGGAGATTCTTGAAGAAATTATCCTTGTCGAATCTTTCCCTGTAGGCAACCGAAAGACTCTGTACCTGGAAAGCGGCCATCTTGCCGAGGGTATAAACGTCCTCTCCGGCACCCGCCACTGCCAGAACATATTCAAGGGTCTGGTCATCGTAGATCTTGAAATACTGATTTCCCTTGATCTCCTGGGAATCGGCTCCCGATGAAGCAAACTCAACGGCATCCTTGGAAAGACCCGCTATATCTCCTGTGGATACAACGCATCTGCCTTCGGGATCCGTGATGGCAAGATCGACTCTTGCGATCTGCTTTAACCCGTCTAATGTTGCCTGAAGTATTTGATTAGATATCATAAATTACCCCGTCAAAAACTATGAAACTGTAACGAACCCAAACAGAGGCACATAAACCTCCAATAGATAATATACACAAAAATGTACAAAAAAACAATAATTATATGGTCAAAATTAGCAAAAAATAAGCACCCCGGAAAATCCGGAGTGCTCATTGGGAAATCTGCATAGTCATACCGAAATATCGATATTACCGCCTACCATGGGATTTACGCTTCTCTCCATAGCGGCAGAGTCTATAAGCTCGACCATTCCCTGCCCCATATCCCTTCCTGTATCAAGAGCCTTGGCAAGGATAGCGGTGCTGATGTCAGACATCGTGGTCGCCTGTTTGAAATTTACGGCCATATTAACGAGACCCATATCCATATGTTTCCCCCCCCGGGAGAAAGAACTCATTCCCTTTAAGTACGGATATTATACTACTTATGTAAACAAATAGCAAGCAATCAGGTTTATCTCAGGCTTATGGTTCCGTCGCCTATCGTGATCTTATCTTCCTTGAGAAGCTTTCCGACGGCACGCTTGAACTCATTCTTGCTCATTCCGGTCTTCTCGCGGATAAGCTCCGGATCGCTCTTATCATAGAAATCGATCGTTCCGCCGGATGCCTTTATCATTTCGAAGATCTTGTCCGCATCTTCGTTTCTCTGAACATAACCCTTATCGCGAACGGCAAGCTCGAGTCTTCCGTCTTCAAGCACCCTTGCCACCCTTGCGGTGATCTTCATGCCGGCTTCGATCTTCTGAGCTGCCCCGAACATCTCCTTTTTGGGGATAAGTGCGGAGTATTTATCGTCAACGGCCACGAATGCGCCGAAGTTATTGCTTATAAGGTAAACAGTTCCGACAACCGTGTCATCTTTCTTGTATTCGGATCTGTCCTCGAGGCTCTTGTAAACATCCATCTTCGCACAGAGTCTGTCGGATTTGTCGGCATACATCGTGACAAGTATCTCGTCGCCTTCGGAAACCTTATAGGTCTGCTGGGCATAGGGGAGGAAAAGATCCTTCTCAAGCCCCCAGTCAAGGAAAGCTCCTATCCCGGTGACCTGGACTACCTTAAGCCGTGCGAGCGTGCCTATGGTCACACGGGGAGTTTCAAGCGTTGCGATCTGCCTGTCCTCGGAATCGCGGTATACGAACACATCAAGTTCGTCTCCCACGGCAGTACCCTCGGGCACTCTCGATGTGGGAAGGAGGACTCTCTCCTCCGCCTTGTCCCCCGAGCCTTCCTCGGAAAGATAGACACCGAACTCAACCTTCTTAACTACTTTTAATTTCTGTCTGTAACCGGTTTTTATCATTTGAATTCCATTACGGCATAGGGTGCGCCGTCTCCGTTTTCAAGAGAAACAATATAGCCTTCCTCACCGAGATCGAACACTCTCGGGTAGACAGTGTCGCCGAGGAATGCCTGTGACAGGTACTGTGCCCTGAATCCCGAGAAGGACCTTCCTCCGGGAACATACGATGCGGCTATCTGAACGAACTTGCCGTTGTTCACGTGATGGTTTGCATCAAGGTGGATCGCCTCTATCTTCATGGGGCTTTCCTGGACACCGCCCGCGGGAACGCGGATCTTTCGGGAGATCTTGCCCATGGGGAGAGCTTCTTCGATCTTATACCTCTCGATCATATCCTCTGTCAGAAGAGCGGGCTTATAGGTTTCGGTATCGAGAAGCGTCCAGACGCTGTAAGCCCTGACTATGATGTCGTTTCCGGAGCGGATACCGAAGCATCTCGTTCCGAGAAAGCGGTTGAAGTCGACGGGAAAAGTAAATACCGTAACCTTTTCGCAGAGCCCGGGAAGGCGGTCTATCTCAACCTGCCAGCTGTTGAGAACCCAGAATACGTTCTTTTCCCTGCAGTATGAGATTCCGAGTCCAAGGTCCTCCGACTGGAAGGTCGAAGCGTCCTGCATGATATCTATAAGTGAAGGGATGCTGAGCTTCTGCTCCTCATCCACACGGCTGTATCCGATACGGATGTCATATTCGTACATTTTCTGTTCCTACGCAAACATATTTATCAGGATCTCACCTATTTCCATAAGGATGAACAGGATCATTCCGGTATTGATGATGGCAACCCCAAACTTCTTTCCGGAGGGGATCGTGTAACGTCCGGGTCTGAACTTAACCTTGCCGCTCGCAAGAAAAACGATAAGGAGGATAAGACCCACGACCATAAGGAGGATAATACCCATCGAATACAGAGCATAGACCGCAAAGGACTCAATGTTTTCGGTGATGAACTCTGCCAGAAGATCGTTGTCTCCGGTGGCCATTATCTCCTGTAAACCGTCAATATCGGCGGATCTCAGCGCCAAAAGAGGAACAACGCTTCCGACAAAATTGATTATGATGTGATAGGCTATCGTGATCGTTACCCTTCCGGTCTTCAGATATACGTATGTAAGAATGCAACCGAGAAGGAAGGCATATACAAACTGGGTAAGGTTCCCGTGGAAAATACCGAACATAAATCCCGCAACCGCTACGGTGATTCCTTCGCCATAGATCCTGAGCCTGTCGCAGAGCAGCTTTCTGAAAAGCAGTTCCTCAACAACAGGTCCGATGAAGACCATGATGACGATATTTACCAGCATATCTCCGGTTAAGACCATCTCCTGCACCGCGTTGGTAGATGCGGTTGCTTCGGGAGAAAAGCTTTCGATCACAAGTCCTATGACAGTTCCGATATAGCTTCCTATATACATCACGCCCAGCGCTATTATAAGCACCGCAATAAACCTTCCAAAGCCCCATTTGGCCTTTTCGGGTTTTTCGGCGGGGAGCCTTTTCATGAGCATCATGCA
>JAGCRJ010000018.1 GCA_017964745.1 Lachnospiraceae bacterium | reverse complement strand
CGACATTCACAATGCCGATCCTTCGGAAAGCTCGATGCACGATCTGGCTCTCAGATACAGGAAATTCTTCGAGATCTATCTGGATGCAAAGAAGTCGGGAAAGGCAAATATCACCAGCGTGACCTTCTGGAACCTTCTCGATGAAAACAGCTGGCTTACCGGATTCAGACGGGAGACGAGCTATCCTCTTTTGTTCAGGGGAAAATGCGAGGCCAAGGAAGCTTACTATGAAGTTCTGAAGGCAGCGGTTCCCGAGGCTAAAATCGATAAGTGGGATCCCGGTTATCCCGACTCCGAATACGAGCTGAAAGGTATGCCGAAGCCTGAGAGGGATATCCTTTACCACAGGAATATCTGGGAAAACGGTGAATATACCTACGAAGCCGCATACGGATTCGAACCCAATGTATTCGGATACCTTCATACGGATGATGCCGACAGAGACTGTATGCTGGTTGTTCCCGGCGGCGGATACTGCATGTGCGTTCCGCACGAGGGCGAGCTTGTCGCAAATGAATTCTACAGACGCGGAATGAACGTGTTTGTACTCAGCTATACCACCGATATCACGATGTCGGTTCCGCTTGGGAAGCAGCCTCTGAACGATATATCCAGGGCAGTCAGATATATCAGGAAGAATGCAAAGGATTTCAGGGTGAACGGTAAGAAGCTTTTCATCTGCGGATTCTCTGCAGGCGCACATGTCTGCGGAAGCCTTGCGGTCCACTTCGATGATATAAGGGATGTAAATCCCGAGTATGATAAGTTCTCTAACAGGCCGGACGGTGTGATCCTTTCATATCCCGTGATCACAACAGGTGAGTACACTCACATCGATTCGGTCCATGCACTTCTGGGATTTGAGCCGAGTAAAGAGGAGCTTGAGTATTTCTCCCTTGAAAAACAGGTAAAAGAAAACACTCCTCCATGCTTTATATGGCAGACCCTTGGAGACGGGCTCGTACCGGTTGAGAACAGTTATCTGTTTGCGGAAGCGCTTCGTAAGAAAAAGATTCCTTATGCCCAATATGTATTCCCTGCAGGAGACCACGGATTGTCCGTCTGCAACGACGAACAGCTCAGAGGCTTTTCCGACGGAGACTACACGATGGAACAGTGCATGAGAGCAGTACACAGTGTCAGAGAGGGGAAGGGCGTCAACGTGTCGGAAAAGAGAAAGGAAGAACTCATAGACCAGTTCTTCGGAGGACATGAGATGCCGCTTGTGGATCAGGATGAGAGTCTTAAGGAAGATGTGGGACTGTGGACATCCCTTGCACAGGCTTGGATGAACAGGATCTGAGATACTGATTAACCTTGAAACGGAGGACCCGAGTATGACAACATTTTGGATAGTGATAGCAATCATAGAATTTCTGCTCATTGCAGCAGGCGTTCTTGTATTCGTCCTTAATGCGAAGAAACAGGAGAAGATCGCCGACAGCGCTAAGCAGATGGCAAAGGGTAAGATCAACCTTGATGACATTCCCGTATCCGGCACTTCAAGTAAGAATGATGTGATCGCAGGCGGACTCAACCTTATCAAATCAAACCTTCTTACATTCGTTGAGTCGACCAAGCAGAATACGGTCGTTCTTGCCGATGCGATTGAAAAGCTCACCGGCAATATGGAAGCCAACAAGGCCGGAACCGAGCACATCGCGGAGAATACCATAGAGGTTGAGGAGAGGACCGGACAGCAGCTCGAGATGGTGCAGGACAACATCTCCGTTACCGAGTCCAATTCCGTTCAGCTTGAAGCAATCGCAACCTCAATGGATGAGATCACCGATATGCTCAAGGAAACCGCGAAGATCAGTGACGAGGGCATCGAGAGTCTTGAAGGCTATAACAGGGAGATGGATATCGTATCCGCAGATCTGAATGCGATCAACGATACTCTTACCAAGTTTAACGAACAGCTTCAGAAGGTTTACGAGGTCGGTGATTTCATCATCGATATCAGTACCCAGCTTAAGCTCCTTTCTTTCAACGCATCCATCGAGGCAGCCAGAGCCGGTGATTCCGGAAGAGGCTTCGCGGTTGTTGCGGGTGAGATGACCGACATGTCCGAACAGACCAAGGAAGGCATGGACAGGATCAGTGCCATCTTAAGTGAGATCATGGAAAGCAGCACAGGCGTTGTCGACAGCATCGCAAAGTGCACCGATACGTACAATAACAGTAAGGCCGCTTTCGAAGTGGTCAACTCTTCGTTCAGGACCATCAATTCCAATTCGACGAATATCCAGACGAAGATCACCGATATCAATGATAAGTTCTCCGTTATGGAGGATAATTTCAACCACTCCAAGGATATCGCAAACGATCTGTTTGAGACCGCAAGGGACATCAACGACAAGACCACCGAGATCGCGGGCGTATCTCAGGAGGTTACCGCACAGGCTATCCAGATCGGAGAAAATACCAATGCCCTCAACGGTATGCTTTCCGGAATCCAGAAGCTTCTCAGAAAATTTGACACCGGTGTCATTCCTGTGCGCAATAAGTCGGGAAGACAGATCAAAATCGCAATGCTCAGTATGTATGACAATGATTTCTGGTACGGCGTAAAGCGCGGTGCGGGATATGCGGCTACGGAGCTTGCCGGATACAATGCGAAGGTTAAGTTCATTCCCATTATCCCCGCAGAGGGAGATGATGACGAGAAGAACAGACAGACCATTAAGAATCTCGTGGAAGAAAAGTACGATGCGATCATTTATCCCGGATTCCTGGGCGGTGTTGCGGATGCTCTTGAACAGGCGAGACAGAAGGGCGTTAAGCTCATGACCTTTAACTGTGACTGCGCAAATCCCAAGCTCAGACTCGCATGCCTAAAGTCCGATGGTGTTGCACAGGGTGAGCAGGCTGCAAGGGCTGCTGCCGAGCTCATAGGCAAGGCAGGTAATGTCGGAATCCTTATGGGAAGCAAGACGGTCATCGGTAATGTAGAGAGAAGAAAAGGCTTTGTCGATGCTATGGCCGGATACAAGTCGATCAAGATCGCAGGCGAAGTAAGTGTTGAGGATATGGGTGATGATGTTTACAAGAAGACCAAAGCCCTCCTCCAGAAGGACAGCTCGATCCAGGCACTCTTCCTTACCAACGGATTTCCCGAGGATGCTGCAAAGGCTGTTGTTGATGCGGGACGCTCCGGTAAGACCAAGGTTGTCGGCTTCGACCTTAACCCCGCTCTTTTCCCTTACATAAGAAACGGCGTCATCGGAACTATCATCAGTCAGGATTCCTTCGGACAGGGCCACGATCCCATCGTCCTTATGTACAACCACATCGTAGAGGGAACTCCTTTTGCGGCAGAGACCATCGGATGCAGATCCTCTGTTGCGGATAAGTCCAATATCGACGAGCTCCTCGAGGGATAAGATCGGAAGCAACGGACGATATGATGTATGGTCTGAATGCATTATGAAGGCCTGACGGAAAGAATATGTAAAATAAAAGGACGGTGCCACTTTCGTGACACCGTCCCTTCTTTTGATCTTTTACACATGGCCTGATGTGTTTATCTTTTGATCACTTCTTTTCTTATTTGGATGCTTTCTTATCGGATTCTTCCTTTAATTCCTTTTCGCTTATGCCCGAAAGATCGGCGCCTGTCTCCGATCCGGCTTCTTCGTTGAAGTTATAGTCCTTGCCGGGAAGTATCGCGTTGAGGATGATACCTACGAGTGATCCGACAGCAAGACCTGAAAGAGCGAAGTTGGCACTTCCGATGCTGAATGCGATGGAACCTGCTGCCGAGAAGTTGATTCCGATGGAGAGAACAAGGATGAGTGCTGCGATGATGACGTTTCTGCTCTTGGAGAAATCAACCTGTGTTTCAACCACGTTCCTGACACCGACTGCGGAGATCATACCGTAGAGGACAAGTGAGATACCGCCGACTGTTGCGGAGGGCATTGCCTCGATGATGGCGGAGAACTTGGGGCAGAAGGACATGAGGATCGCAAATACCGCTGCAAGCCTTATTACGAAGGGATCGAATACCTTGGTGAGTGAAAGAACGCCGGTATTCTCGCCGTATGTGGTGTTGGCGGGTGCGCCGAAGAGTGAAGCGACTGCGGTTGCAAGTCCGTCACCGGTAAGTGTTCTGTGAAGACCGGGATCCTTGATGAAGTTGCGGTTAACGGTTGAAGAGATGGCGGAGATATCACCGATGTGCTCCATCATGGTAGCGATGGCGATGGGAACGATGGTGATGGCAGCGGTAACAAGAAGACCGCCCTTGGTCATGGAAGAGATGATGACTTCCCTTTCTCCGTCTGCATTTGTGACGATCGTGTGAAGGAAGAGTGTGCCGGCATCTCTTGAAGAACTGAAGAGTGCGAATACTGTATCCTGGAATTTAATGGGAAGACCTACCCAGGGAGCTGCGGCTACTCCGGAGAAATCCACGTTTCCGGTTACTGCGGCAACAAGATAGGATGCAACAACACCGATGAGGATGGGAAGGATCTTGACCATTCCCTTACCCCAGATATTGCAGATGATTATGGCAAGTATAGCCACGAGAGCTATGGGCCAGTTGCTGGCGCAGCTGTTGATGGCCGACTGGGAAAGGATAAGTCCGATAGCCATGATGATGGGGCCTGTGACTATGGGAGGGAAGAACTTCATAACACGCATTGCGCCGAATACCTTGAACAGAAGAGCAAGTACAAGATAGAGAAGACCCGCAAGGGCTACACCGAAGCACGCATAGGGAAGAAGCTGGGATGCGGCATAAAGCTTTCCGCCTGCCTGTGCTGCCATCAGTGCATCTTCGGTAGCATACTGTTCTCTTGCCAGCATAAGGCCCGAGATGGCACCGTATCCTGCAAGGAATGCAAATGATGAACCGAGGAATGCGGGAACTTTTCTCTTGGTGATGAGATGGAATAAAAGAGTACCGAGACCGGCGAATAAGAGAGTAGCGGAAACGCTGAGGCCGGTGATAATGGGAACGAGAACTGTGGAACCGAACATTGCGAACATGTGCTGAAGTCCGAGCACTAGCGTTTTCGGGGTGCCCAGGGTTTTTGCATCATAGATGCCCTGTTCGCCGAGGACTTCTTTCTTAGAATCTGCCATAAACTCCTCCTGTATG